>JBOICD010000233.1:0-6029 GCA_050739855.1 Pseudomonas sp. | reverse complement strand
GTGGCATACAGGTCTTTGAGTTCCTGCGGGATACGCTCGATCTGCTGCACCGAACCGTCGTAGTACTTCAGGTCGTTGATCATGACCGGGTCCCACAGGCCACGGGCCTTGAGGTCGCGAACCAGGTACGGGTTGATCACGGTGAATTCGCCCGAGAGGTTCGATTTCACGTACAGGTTCTGGTAGGTCGGCTCGATGGACTGCGATACGCCGGTGATGTTGGCGATGGTCGCGGTCGGCGCGATGGCCATGATGTTCGAGTTACGAATACCTTTCTGTACGCGAGCACGTACCGGTGCCCAGTCCAGGGTCTCGTTCAGGTCGACGTCGATGTACTTCTGGCCACGGGCTTCGATCAGGATCTGTTGCGAATCCAGCGGCAGGATGCCTTTGGACCACAGCGAACCCTGGAAGGTCTCGTAGGCGCCGCGCTCGTCAGCCAGGTCACAGGAAGCCTGGATGGCGAAGTAGCTGACCGCTTCCATCGACTTGTCGGCGAACTCGACGGCAGCGTCGGAACCGTAAGGGATGTGCTGCAGGTACAGTGCGTCCTGGAAGCCCATGATGCCCAGACCGACCGGACGGTGCTTGAGGTTCGAGTTGCGCGCTTGCGGCACCGAGTAGTAGTTGATGTCGATCACGTTGTCGAGCATGCGCACGGCGGTGTTCACGGTGCGTTGCAGCTTGGCGGTGTCCAGCTTGCCGTCGACGATGTGATTTGGCAGGTTGATCGAGCCCAGGTTGCAGACCGCGATCTCGTCCTTGTTGGTGTTCAGGGTGATCTCGGTGCACAGGTTCGAGCTGTGGACCACGCCGACGTGCTGCTGCGGCGAACGCAGGTTGCACGGATCCTTGAAGGTCAGCCATGGGTGGCCGGTCTCGAACAGCATCGAGAGCATCTTGCGCCACAGGTCTTTGGCCTGGATGGTCTTGAACACCTTGATCTTGTTGTACTCGGTCAGGGCTTCGTAGTACTCGTAGCGCTCTTCGAAGGCCTTGCCGGTCAGGTCGTGCAGATCAGGTACTTCGTTCGGCGAGAACAGGGTCCACTTGCCGTCATCGAAGACGCGCTTCATGAACAGGTCAGGGATCCAGTTGGCGGTGTTCATGTCGTGGGTACGACGACGGTCATCACCGGTGTTCTTGCGCAGTTCGATGAATTCTTCGATGTCCAGGTGCCAGGTTTCCAGGTAGGCACAGACCGCGCCTTTGCGCTTGCCGCCCTGGTTGACCGCTACGGCGGTGTCGTTGACCACTTTCAGGAAGGGTACGACGCCCTGGGATTTACCGTTGGTGCCCTTGATGTAGGAGCCCAGTGCACGCACAGGGGTCCAGTCGTTGCCCAGGCCACCGGCGAATTTCGACAGCATGGCGTTGTCGTGGATCGCGTGGTAGATGCCCGACAGGTCGTCCGGCACGGTGGTCAGGTAGCAGCTCGACAGCTGTGGACGCAGGGTACCGGCGTTGAACAGGGTCGGGGTCGAAGCCATGTAGTCGAAGGACGACAACAGGTTGTAGAACTCGATCGCACGGGCTTCTTTGTTTTTCTCTTCCAGCGCCAGGCCCATGGCCACACGCATGAAGAACACCTGAGGCAGCTCGAAGCGCACGCCATCCTTGTGGATGAAGTAACGGTCGTACAGGGTCTGCAGGCCCAGGTAGGTGAACTGCTGGTCACGCTCGTGGTTGATCGCCTTGCCCAGTTTTTCCAGGTCGAAGTCGGCCAGGGCAGGGTTCAGCAGTTCGAACTCGACGCCTTTGGCCACGTAGGCCGGCAGGGCCTTGGCGTACAGATCGGCCATTTCGTGGTGAGTGGCGCTGTCGGCCACGCCGAGGAAGCCCAGGCCTTCGGCACGCAGGGTGTCCATCAGCAGGCGGGCGGTGACGAACGAGTAGTTCGGCTCGCGCTCGACCAGGGTACGGGCAGTCATCACCAGAGCGGTGTTGACGTCTTTGATGGCTACGCCGTCATAGAGGTTCTTCAGGGTTTCGCGCTGGATCAGGTCGCCATCGACTTCGGCCAGGCCTTCGCAGGCCTCGGTGATGATGGTGTTCAGGCGGTTCATGTCCAGTGGCGCGAGGCTGCCGTCGGCCAGGGTGATGCGGATGCTCGGGTGCGGCTGTACGCTGGCGTCTTCGGCGTGAACGCGGGTAGCACGCTCTTTGGCGCGCTGGTCACGGTAGATCACGTAGTCGCGGGCAACTTTCTGCTCGCCGGCACGCATCAGGGCCAGTTCGACCTGGTCCTGGATTTCTTCGATGTGGATGGTGCCGCCCGATGGCATGCGACGCTTGAAGGTCGCGGTAACCTGTTCGGTCAGACGGGCAACGGTGTCATGGATACGCGACGAGGCAGCGGCGGTGCCGCCTTCAACTGCGAGGAACGCCTTGGTGATGGCCACGGTGATCTTGTCGTCGGTGTAGGCGACGACAGTGCCATTGCGCTTGATCACACGCAGTTGGCCTGGGGCGGTAGCAGCCAGATCCTGGTTCGAATCAGCGGCCTGCGGCGCCAAAGCCTGCGGGTTCTCGCGAGTTGTGTCGGTTTGCATGGGTGTCTCCACGTTCTCTATGTTTGTTTAGGCGCCTTGTGGGCGCCCACCGTTCCGTCCGAAAGCCCAACAACCGACCCTGATGACACGCGGGAACGCGACGCTCCGGCATGCCGAACAGGTCGGGCATACTCACTTCGGGACAGATCAGGAAAATAAGGGGCAATTTCTTGCCGCTCCCTGGCCGAAGTCAAAGGTTCTGAATCCACGACTCAAAACTGTTGCTGTACGGTGTGTGGCTTGCAACACCCGTACCCGAAACAACACCCTCCAAGGGTTTGCAACGGAAGCCTGCGCAGGAGCGGTTTGGCTGCTGAATGCTTCTAAAGTTCAAGCAAAAAAACCATTGCCTGAGGGCTTGAGTTCTTTGCTTGACTTGTGCTTGGGATTTGCTTCAAACCCCAAGATGTAGTGTTTTGTTTCGATAGGGATACAAGATAATGCGGTCTTGGGGGTATTGCAAGGACGTGCTCTGTGGATAACTTGTGAGTAGTTTGTGAGTGATTTTGGCTAACGCCTTGTAGGCCGTGTCTTAGCGCCAGATGACCGTCCGTCACCCTTTTTTTCACTGACTGCGGTTATCCCGGCGGATATTTTCGGGCGCGCACCCTACCACAAAACCGATAGCCTTCCGAGCAATCCGCCCCATGGTTTTTTGCCGCTCGTGGTGACGGTTGGCAGGCGTCGGTGCCCGACGTAGTATCCGGGGCCGATGTTGCCTTTTGGTGAAGCCGTTCCCAGGGCACTCTTTAATAACAACAAGCCGTCGAGGTGAGCCGTGGAGCAGCAGCGCAGTCAGGTGTTGATCGTCGAGGATGACCAGCGTTTGGCCGATCTGACCCGAGAGTACCTGCAGGCCAACGGATTTGACGTCGAGGTCGAAGGTGACGGGGCCAAGGCGGCGGCGCGGATCATTGCCGAACAGCCGGACCTGGTGGTTCTCGACCTGATGCTGCCCGGTGAAGACGGCTTGAGCATCTGCCGCAAGGTTCGCCAGCAGTTTGCCGGCCCGATCCTCATGCTCACCGCCCGCAGCGATGACCTGGACCAGGTTCAGGGCCTGGACATGGGGGCGGATGACTATGTGTGCAAACCGGTGCGCCCACGCCTGTTGCTGGCGCGCATCAATGCCTTGCTGCGGCGCAGTGAGCCGGTTGCTGAAAGTGAGCCTGCGCAATGCCTGCAGTTCGGGCCACTACGGGTGGACAACAGCCTGCGTGAAGCCTGGCTGCGGGATGAAGGTATCGAGCTGACCAGTGCTGAATTCGACTTGCTCTGGCTGTTGGTCAGTAACGCCGGACGTATCCTGTCCCGTGAGGAAATCTTCACCTCGTTGCGCGGCGTGGGCTATGACGGCCAGGACCGCTCCATTGATGTGCGTATTTCCAGGATTCGCCCGCGAATCGGCGACGACCCCGAGCACCCGCGGATGATCAAGACCATCCGCAGCAAAGGCTACCTGTTCGTGCGCGAGGCGGCCGAGGCCATGGGCCCGGTGCGATGAACTCGATTTTCCTGCGGATCTATGGCGGCATGCTCGCCGCTCTGGTGCTGGTGGCTGTGCTCGGGGTGCTCAGTGTGCACCTGCTCAACGAGGTGCGTGCCGGCCAGTACCGCGAGCGTCTGGCCCACGGTACGTTCACCCTGATGGCCGACAACCTGGTGCCGCTGGGCGAGGTTGAGCGCAAGCGCACCCTGCTGATCTGGGAGCGCTTGCTGGGCATACCGCTGAAGCTGCAAACCCTGGCGCAGGCCGGCATCGACGGTGGTCAGCGCAGCCAGTTGCAGCGTGGCCAGGTGCTGGTGGAGAAGACCGGCCCGCATGCGGCCAAGGTGATGCGCCAGGTTGGTACTGAGAATCTGCTGCTGACCGGCGAGGTAGAGCAGATCAGCGAACAACTGGCGCGGGCAACTATTTACCTGCTGGCCGATGAGCTGGTGCGCTACCCGATTGGCGAGCAGCCGCGGCGCCTGGCCGAGATCAAGCAAAGCAAGGGGTTTGGTTTCGACCTGAGCCTGCGGCGTCTGGAGCAGACCGACATGGACGTGGACCAGCGCCGCCGTGTCGATGAAGGCGACACGGTGATGACCCTGGGCAAGGATGGTGACTCGATCCGCGTTGTTGCCGGGATGGTCGGCACCCCTTGGGCGCTGGAGATCGGCCCGCTGTACCAGATGAATCCCTACCCGCCACAACTGCTGGCACTGATTGCCGTGCTCGGATTGTGCCTGATTGGCCTGATCGTCTATTTATTGGTGCGTCAGCTGGAGCGGCGTCTGTCCGATCTCGAAACCGCCGCTACGCGCATTGCCCAAGGCAGCCTGGAAACCCGCGTGGCCGCCGATGATGCCGACTCGGTCGGACGCCTGGCCGCGGCCTTCAATGGCATGGCTGAACACCTGCAGCGCTCGCTGACCATCCAGCGTGAACTGGTGCGCGCGGTTTCCCACGAATTGCGTACACCGGTGGCGCGGCTGCGCTTCGGTCTGGAGATGCTCGCCAGCGCGCGTGACGACCAGGCTCGGGACAAGTATGTGAGCGGCATGGATGGCGATATCCAGGACCTGGACAAGCTGGTCGACGAAATGCTCACTTACGCCCGCCTTGAGCAGGGCGCGCCGGCCTTGCATTTTCAGCGGGTCGACCTGGATGCCCTGCTGGATCAGGTAATCGCCGAGCTGGCGCCGCTGCGCAGTGACGTCAGGGTCGTGCGCGGACCGTGTCAGGGCCCAGAGACAGCGGACGGGCAGGGGGCCTGGGTGGAAGCCGAGCCGCGTTACCTGCACCGGGCGTTACAGAACCTGGTGAGCAATGCCATGCGTCATGCCGAGTCGCAGGTCAGCCTCAGTTACCAGCTTGGGTTGCAGCGTTGCCGGATCGATGTCGAAGACGACGGCCCGGGCGTGCCGGAAAGTGTCTGGGACCGGATTTTCACCCCCTTCACCCGCCTCGATGACAGCCGTACCCGCGCTTCGGGCGGGCATGGCCTGGGCTTGTCGATTGTGCGTCGGATCATCTATTGGCACAAAGGACGGGCTTCGGTCGGGCACAGCGAGCGCCTGGGCGGTGCGCGCTTCAGTCTGAGCTGGCCGCGCCAGCAGGACGCGGCATGAGTGCCTGGTTGCCTCTGGAACAGCTGCTGCAACCGGCTCGCTTCGAATCCTTGCTGCTAGACCTGTATGGCCCCGAGCTGATGCCGGCGCAGCGTCCGGTGCTGGTGTCGCAGTGGTCCAAGTACTACTTCGCAGTTGTCTGGCAATCGCTGCTTGGCGGTAGCGTGCTGCCAGTTTTCGGTGCCACTGGGGTGAGCCTGGATAGCCGTGGCCTGCCGCTCGCCCTGGGAGCACAGGGTGCCTGTTGTGAAGGGCTTGAAGCAGCGCTGGAGCATCACCTGCAACCCATGGTGTTGCGTCTGGCGGCGCTGGGCGCAGTAGCGCCCGCGGTGCTCTGGGGCAATGCCGGAGACTGTCTGGATC
>JBOICD010000232.1:0-6049 GCA_050739855.1 Pseudomonas sp. | reverse complement strand
GGTCTATGCCAAGCATCGTGAGGCGATCAGCGCTTCTCTAGCGGACACAGCGAAAGCCCGAGTGACTAAGTGGGCCATCACGCCCAGGCAAAGATGACGCTGCCTGCGGCTTCAAGCAACTTCACGCCCGGCTTGCTGTGCGTTAGCCTTGAGGGGCAAACGCCATTGGGGCAAAGGAGTATCCATGGATAAAGTCATCGTGATCACTGGCGCCAGTCGTGGTATTGGCGCCGCGACCGCACGCCTGGCGGCCCGTGAAGGGTATCGTATCTGCATCAACTATCTAAGTGACGACGAGGCTGCCCAGCGGGTGCTGGCCGACGTCCGCGAATTGGGCGCCGAAGCCATCGCGGTCAAAGCCGATGTCAGTGTCGAAGACGAGATCATTCACTTGTTCCAGCGCGTCGATGCCGAGCTGGGGCCGGTGACCGCGCTGGTCAATAACGCGGGAACCATCGGCCAGAAGAGTCAGCTCGAGCATATGTCGGAGTTCCGCCTGCTCAAGTTGATGAAGACCAACGTGGTCGGGCCGATGCTCTGTAGCAAGCATGCCGTGCAGCGGATGTCGAAGCGCCATGGCGGGCAGGGTGGGAGCATCGTCAACGTGTCGTCGGTGGCCGCGCGGCTGGGTTCGCCGAACGAGTACATCGACTACGCGGCTTCCAAAGGGGCGTTGGACACTTTCACCCTGGGCCTGGCCAAGGAAGTCGCCGGTGACGGCATCCGGGTCAATGCCGTGCGCCCAGGCTACATATTCACTGACTTCCACGCGCTCAGCGGCGACCCTGAGCGTGTCAGCAAGCTTGAACCGGGCATTCCCATGGGCCGTGGTGGTCAGGCAGAGGAGGTGGCCGAGGCGATTATCTGGCTGCTGTCCGACAAGGCGTCGTACTCCACAGGCAGCTTCATCGACCTGGGCGGCGGGCGCTGAGCCTGCCCCCCACACTGTCGGGCGCTCAGAACGAGCGCACGATTCTGCCCAGGGTCTCCATGGCTTGTTCCGATTGCTCTGTCCACGGGCTGCCATAGTTCAGGCGGATACAGTTGCGAAAGCGCTGGGTCGGCGAAAAGATCGGCCCGGGTGCGATGCTGATGCCTTGAGCCAGGGCCATCTGGAACAGCTTGAGCGAGTCCATCTGCTCCGGCAGCTCCAGCCACAGGAAGTACCCCCCCGACGGGTGACTGACCCGGGTCTGCGCCGGGAAGTGCCGGGCAATGGCGGCAAGCATGGCGCTCTGCTGCTCTTCCAGGGCATAGCGCAGTCTGCGCAGGTGCCGATCGTAGCCGCCGTGCTGCAGGTAGTCGGCGATCGCCGCCTGGGCCGGCATCGAGGCGCACAGCGAGGTCATCAGTTTCAGCCGTTCGATTTTCTGCGCATAGCGTCCGGCCGCCACCCAGCCGATCCGGTAACCCGGCGCCAGGCTCTTGGAGAAGGAGCCGCAGTGCATCACCAGGCCATCGGTATCGAAGGCCTTGGCCGGTTTCGGCGCTTGCTGGGCGTAGTACAGCTCGGCATAGACATCGTCTTCGATCAGCGGCACCTGATGCTGGCGCAGCAGTTCGACCAGCTGCTGTTTTTTCTCCTCCGGCATGCTCGCGCCCACCGGGTTCTGGAAGTTGGTCATGCACCAGACAGCTTTGACCGGATGCTTGGCCAGGGTCTGCGCCAGCACCCCAAGGTCGATACCTTCGCGCGGGTGCACGGGTATCTCCACAGCCTTCAGTTTGAGCCGTTCAAGCACCTGCAGGCAGGCGTAGAAGGCGGGCGCCTCGATCGCCACCAGGTCACCCGGCTCGGTCACCGCCTGCAGGCACAGGTTAAGCGCCTCCAGTGCACCATTGGTGATCAGCAGCTCCTCCATCGGCAGCATCAGCCCGCCGACCATGTAGCGCAAGGCAATCTGCCGACGCAGTTGCGGGTTGCCCGGCGACAGGTCGGTGACCACCATGCGCGGATCCATTTCGCGGCTGGCGCTGGCCATGGAGCGGGCCAGGCGTGGCAGCGGGAACAGGTGGGGGCTGGGGAAGGCCGAGCCGAAGGCGACGGTCTGCGGGTCTTTGATCGAGTCGAGAATCGAGAACACCAGCTCGCTGACATCCACTTCAGTGGATTCACTCGCTTGCTCGATGATCTGCGGCTCGCTGAACTGCCGCGGCGCATGGGCGTTGACGAAATAGCCCGAGCGCGGCCGCGCGCGGATCAGCCCGCGGCGTTCCAGCAGGTAGTAGGCCTGGAACACCGTGGAAGGGCTGACCCCGTGGGTCTGGCTGGCGTAGCGCACCGACGGCACGCGCTGGCCGGGGCCCAGGACCCCGGAGCGAATCAGTTCGGCAATGTCGTCGGCGAATTTTTCGTAGCGTTTCATCATGGCTCAGGACGTTTCGACTGCTGCGAAGTGTATGTGATCAGCGGTTCAAAGGCGCGACAAAACGGCTGTGGGCAACACTGGAAATACCCGGTTGGTCGCTGTCGCTGATTTCGAAACCGATTTCCTGGGAGCTGCTTTGCGGCCGTTCGGCAAGCATCGCCACAGATACCGGTATCTCGCTCATCTCACCTGCATCCAGGGTGAACTCGGTCTTGCCGTGCAACTCGAAGCCCTCGGCGTCCACCAGGCGCAAGCGGTAGTGCTGCGCTTGCTGGGTCTTGTTGATGACCTTGAGGGTGTAAATGTTTTCGATCTGGCCCAGGTTGTTCTCGCGGAACAGGCCACGGTCCTTGATCACGTCCATCGACACCATCGGCCGTTGCTGCAGGGCGATGACCAGGGCACCGATCATCACCACCAGCACGGTGACGTAACCGAGCAGGCGAGGGCGCAGCCAGTTGGTCTTGCCGCCTTGCAGGTTGTGTTCGGACTTGTAGCCAACCAGGCCGCGGGCATAGCCCATCTTGTCCATGATCGAGTCACAGGCGTCGATGCAGGCGGCGCAGCCGATGCATTCCATCTGCAGACCGTCACGGATGTCGATACCGGTCGGGCAGACCTGCACACACATCTGGCAGTCGATGCAATCGCCCAGGCCTTTGGCTTTGTAGTCGCTGTCTTTCTTGCGTGGGCCACGGGACTCGCCGCGCGCCGGGTCGTAGGCGATGGCCAGGGTGTCCTTGTCGAACATCACGCTCTGAAAACGGGCATACGGGCACATGTGCATGCACACCGCTTCACGCAGCCAGCCGGCATTGATGTAGGTGGCGCCGGTGAAGAACAGGATCCAGAACAGGCTGACGCCGCCCAGCTGCAAGGTGAAGAGTTCTTCGGTCAGCGGCCGGATCGGCGTGAAGTAGCCGACGAACGTCAGGCCGGTGAGCAGGCTGATGGCCAGCCACAGGGTGTGTTTGGCCGAGCGCCGGGCCAGCTTGTTCAGGCTCCAGGGCGCGGCACTGAGTTTGATGCGCTGGTTGCGATCCCCTTCGGTGACCTTCTCGCACCACATGAAAATCCAGGTCCAGGAGCTTTGTGGGCAGGTGTAACCGCACCAGACCCGCCCGGCAAACACCGTGATGGCGAACAGGCCGAAGGCGCAGATGATCAGCAGCGCCGACAAGAGAATGAAGTCTTGCGGCCAGAAGGTTGCACCGAAAATGTGAAACTTGCTGTCTGCCAGGTCCCATAGCACGGCCTGGCGACCGTTCCAGTTCAACCAGACGGTGCCGAAGAAGAGCAGAAACAGAAAGCCCGCGCCACCCAGGCGCAGGTTACGAAACAAGCCGGTGAAGCTGCGGGTGTGGATCTGTCTGTCGCTGCTGGCGGTCTTCTTCTTGGTGGCGGAAGGCTCGGCAATTTCAACGATCTGGACGGGAATTCTATCGCTCATGGTTCGTCGCTCATCAGGCCTCGATCAGGCCAGAGCACTATGGCGCCCCATCTGTTTGCATAACAGGCTCAGATATTTCGATAAAAACCGTATCAGATTTCTTGCCGCAACTCTGCAGGCCCCAGATTATCGAGCCTTGCCCGCTGCTCTTGAGGTGCCTGCGACCATCCACCGCACCCGCTACAGTCAGCGCATCGGCTGCTGCTTCGGTGATCGGCACGCGTTGGCCGGCCAGTTCGGCTACGGACATGCGCAGGTTTGAGAAGGGCGGGGGGCAAAAGTGAGGAGGGCAGGAAGCACTGAGGGGAGCCGAAGCTCCCCTCAAAGATTGTTGCGTGCTCTTTTTTTGTTATTGGAGGGCGGCCTGTTGTTGTTTTTGGCGACCGTTGCCTCTTGTCACTGGCGATCCCCATCCGGGATCAAGAGCAAACGTATTTTTTTGAGCGCTGATCTACTCTCATCATTGCTGATCCAACCGTGACCTTCGCTACCTTGGGGTAGTTTTATTGTTTTGTGTCAGGTTGCGGGGGCGAACCCCGGAAAAGCACATCTTCTCCAAAAAAATCTGTTAGCTGCGTCTCTGCCGTGTTGTTCTTGTTATGTCAGAGTCGTTACGTCTTATTTTTATTGGGTGTTTCACAGTTTTTATTGTTCTTGTACCAAAGATATAGCAGGTGCTGTGCCAACTTTTTAAAACTCAATAAAATCAACGGTTTAGATTTTTTGGCGGGAAGATGAGGTGGGGAAATTTGTCGATTTGTTTCCGTGTTACCCGGTTTTTTTCTGAAAAGTGCGGGGGCGGTAACACCCTGGTCGCCACCAGGCTGTTACCGCTTGTGATTACTGCGCGTTACGTGCCCGCGCTACCCGGGAACCGCTGGTACGGCCCAATACCTTGCTGATTCGCAGGCCGGCGTCGATCAACTGGTCCAGGTTGATACCGGTCTTGATACCCAAGCCTTGAAGCATGTACAGCACGTCTTCGCTGGCCACATTGCCGCTGGCGCCCTTGGCATAGGGGCAGCCACCCAGGCCTGCAACCGAGCTGTCGAAGACATTGATCCCCTCAAGCAGGCTGGCATAGACGTTGGCCAGGGCCTGGCCGTAGGTGTCATGGAAGTGGCCGGCCAGCTGGGCGCGTGGCACGTGCTCGGCGACCACCTCGAACAGGCGGCGGGTGGCGCCCGGGGTGCCGGTGCCGGTGGTGTCGCCCAGCGACACTTCATAACAGCCCATCTCAAACAACTCGCGGGCTACTGGCGCCACCTGCTCGGCACTGACCGTACCTTCATACGGGCAGCCGAGCACGCAGGACACATAACCGCGCACACGCACGCCGTTTGCGCGAGCTGCCTCCATGATCGGTACGAAGCGTTGCAGGCTGTCGCTGATCGAGCAATTGATGTTGCGTTGGGAGAAGGCTTCGGATGCGGCGGCGAACACCGCCACCTCCTTCACCCCGGCTGCCAGGGCATCCTCGAAACCGCGCAGGTTTGGCGCCAGGGCGGCATAGGTGACACCTGACTGTTGCTTGATCTTGGCAAACACCTCGGCGGAGCCGGCCATTTGCGGCACCCACTTGGGCGAGACGAAGCTGCCCACTTCTATATAGGACAGGCCCGCCGCCGTCAGGTCATCGACCAGCCGGACCTTGTCCGCCACGCTGATGGGCTGGGCTTCATTCTGCAGGCCGTCGCGCGGGCCTACTTCGACCAGGCGGACTGTTTCAGGCAATGACATGGCGCGGTTCCTCAGGGCTCAATGGCTGTTTTTCTGATTGTTCAAAGTGGCGGCCAGCGCTTGTTCACAGCGCTCTTCGGCGGTGTCCAGCTCCAGCTGCATCTGCTGGATATCGAGCAGTTGCTGTTCGAGCTGGGCGCGGCGTTCGGCAATCTTGGCCAGCATGCTGTGCAACTGTTTCAGGTTGCCGCTGGTCGGGTCGTAGAGCTCGATCAGTTCGCGGCACTCGGCCAGCGAGAAGCCGATGCGCTTGCCGCGCAGGATCAGTTTCAGGCTGACCTTGTCGCGGGCCGAGTAGATGCGCTCAAGGCCCCGGCGTTCGGGGCTGAGCAAGCCCTGTTCCTCATAGAAACGGATGGCACGGGTGGTGATGTCCAGCTCGCGGGACAGGTCGGAGATGCTGTAGGTCTGGCTGCTCATGGTCAGGCTCGGGATAAGGGCATGAGCTAACCTAATGGTAGGTTTACGTATACGTCAAGCATCGCGGGGC
>JBOICD010000231.1:0-6056 GCA_050739855.1 Pseudomonas sp. | reverse complement strand
CGAAATTTTCCATCAGCCGCCTCAAGCACGTGCTCAAGGCCAAAGCGGTCCTGTGCCCGGGCCTGCTGGTCAGCTTCGAAGACAAGGCCAGCGGCGAGAAGGTCGAATGGCACTATGAAGACGGCCTGCGCTCTTACCTGGTCGACTCGGTCAGCGAGTTCCTGCGCCTGCCCGACGAGCCGTTCTGCGGCAGCCTGGCCGGCAACAAGGAGGCCGTCGACTGGGCCCTGCTGTGGCTGCCCGAAGGCGGCGACAGCGTCCAGGAAAGCTACGTCAACCTGATTCCTACGGCTCAGGGCGGCACGCACGTCAACGGCCTGCGCCAGGGCCTGCTCGACGCCATGCGCGAGTTCTGCGAGTTCCGCAACTTGCTGCCACGCGGGGTCAAGCTGGCACCTGAAGACGTCTGGGAGCGCATCACCTTCGTGCTCTCGATGAAAATGCAGGAACCGCAATTCTCCGGGCAGACCAAGGAACGCTTGTCGTCCCGTGAAGCGGCGGCGTTCGTCTCTGGTGTGGTCAAGGATGCGTTCAGCCTGTGGCTCAACGCCCACCCTGAACTGGGCATGCAGCTGGCTGAACTGGCGATCAACAACGCCGGGCGCCGTCTCAAGGCCAGCAAGAAGGTCGAGCGCAAGCGTGTCACCCAGGGGCCGGCATTGCCGGGCAAGCTGGCTGACTGCGCCGGGCAGGATCCGATGCGTGCCGAGCTGTTCCTGGTCGAGGGTGACTCGGCAGGCGGTTCGGCCAAGCAGGCGCGCGACAAGGAGTTCCAGGCGATCCTGCCGCTGCGCGGCAAGATCCTCAACACCTGGGAAGTCGACGGTGGTGAAGTCCTGGCCAGCCAGGAGGTGCACAACATCGCCGTGGCCATCGGTGTCGATCCCGGCGCTGCCGACATGAGCCAGCTGCGCTACGGCAAGATCTGCATCCTCGCCGACGCCGACTCCGACGGCCTGCACATCGCCACCTTGCTCTGTGCGCTGTTCGTCCAGCATTTCCGCCCGCTGGTCGAGGCCGGTCACGTCTACGTGGCCATGCCGCCGCTGTACCGTATCGACCTGGGCAAGGAAATCTACTATGCCCTCGATGAAGCCGAGCGTGATGGCATCCTCGATCGCCTGGTCGCCGAGAAGAAACGCGGCAAGCCGCAGGTCACACGCTTCAAGGGCCTGGGTGAAATGAACCCGCCGCAGCTGCGTGAAACCACCATGGATCCGAACACCCGCCGCCTGGTTCAGTTGACCCTGGACGATCTGGACGGCACCCGTGAAATCATGGACATGTTGCTGGCCAAAAAGCGTGCCGGTGACCGCAAGAACTGGCTGGAGTCCAAAGGCAACCTGGCCGAGGTCCTGGCTTGATTCGTTCACTCCTGGCAGCAGTGCTTGGCGTTTTTGCCCTGTCATCGCAGGCCGCGCCGTGGCCGGAGCTGAAGTTTGTCGCCGAGTACCCGGTCGAGGGCATGCGCGGCGGCAACCTGTCGGGCCTGGCGCTGTGCAAGGGCGAGCTATGGACGGTGTCAGACCGGGATGACGGCCTGATTTACCGACTCAATACCAAAGCGCCGGTATGGCAGGCCGAATCAGTGCCGGTGGCGGCGCCGCCGGTACCGGAAAGCGGCTTGCCCTGGGGGATTCGTTCGCGGACCTGGGCAGTCGGTAAGGTTCGCGGCGGCGATCTGGATTTCGAAGGCATCAGTTGTGATGCCGCCGGTAACCGCTACCTGGTCAGCGAGGCTCATGCTGGCGTGTTGCAGGTGCCGGTCGAAGGCGAGCCGAGCTGGCTGAAGATCGACCTGAGCATGGTGCGTCAGGCGCGGGCCAGCGGCATGCTCCTGCATTTCAATGCCCTGTTCGAAGGCTTGGCGGTGAGTCCGGCCGGTGATCGCATCTGGCTGGCGGCCGAGCGCGAGCGCCGCGGACTGTTGCTGATCAATCGCCAGCAGACTGTATGGAATTGCGGCGATGGCTGCGTGTTGCTCAGTGAGGCCGGGGTCGAGATGCAGCCGCCGCAGATGCCCGGCGCGCGAGCGCTACCACGGGATTTTGCTGACCTGGCACTGTTCAACGACAAGCTGTTCACCCTGGAACGCAATGCCCATCGTATCTGTCGGCGCGACACGGCGACCGCCAAGGTCGAGCGCTGCTGGTCGTATGCTGAAGGTGGCTTGACCGAGCCGCGTCTGTACTCCCAGCCATTTGGCCTGGCCGAGGCGCTGGTGATCGATGCTGAAGGTGCCTGGATCGGCTTGGACAACAATGGTGCAACCCGCAACGATGGCGAGGCGCGGCCGGTTGTCTGGCGTTTTGCCGCTCCAGCTGGCGGCTGGAGCGGTAAATCGTGAGTCAGCCTCCAGGCAAGCGTGCTGGCAGGGTACTGCTGGTCCTGGCCTGGGCGGCCGGATTGTTCCTGGCCACACGCTTCTTCGGTGATTGGGAGCAGCGTCAGGCCAACCCCAATGCACAGGTCCGCTCCCAGCACGGCGAAGGTTTTATCGAGGTGCAGCTGGCGGGTAACGGTCAGGGCCACTTTGTCGCCGATGGTCAGATCAATGGCCAGGCAGTACATTTTCTCCTCGATACCGGCGCCACTGACGTGGCAATTCCCGAACGGCTGGCCGCAAAGCTTGATCTTGAGCGTGGCGCCCCGGTGATGCTGAGTACCGCCAATGGTCGTGCCCAGGGCTATCGCACCCGTCTGGACACGCTGCAACTGGGTGACATTCTGCTGCGCGATGTGCGCGCCCTGGTGGTGCCGGGGCTGGATGGCGAACAGGTACTACTGGGCATGAGTGCCCTGAAACAACTCGAATTTACCCAGCGTGGTGGCACCTTGCTGCTGCGCCAGAACCTGAAATGATGAGGCCCGCATGAGCGACTCCCTTGATCTCAGCCTCGATGGCGTAGAGCGCCGGTCACTGGCTGACTTCACCGAACAGGCCTACCTCAACTACTCCATGTACGTGATCATGGACCGCGCCTTGCCGCATATCGGCGACGGCCTGAAGCCGGTGCAGCGACGCATCGTCTATGCCATGAGCGAACTGGGCCTGGACGCCGACTCCAAACACAAGAAGTCGGCGCGTACCGTTGGTGACGTACTCGGCAAGTTCCACCCCCACGGCGACTCGGCCTGCTATGAAGCCATGGTGCTGATGGCCCAGCCGTTCAGCTACCGCTACACCCTGGTCGATGGCCAGGGCAACTGGGGTGCGCCGGACGATCCGAAATCGTTCGCCGCCATGCGTTATACCGAAGCGCGCCTGTCGCGCTACTCCGAAGTGCTGCTCAGCGAGCTGGGCCAGGGCACTGCCGACTGGGTACCGAACTTTGACGGTACCCTGGATGAGCCTGCGGTACTACCGGCACGTTTGCCGAACATCCTGCTCAACGGCACCACCGGTATCGCCGTGGGCATGGCCACCGACGTGCCGCCGCACAACCTGCGTGAAGTCGCCAGCGCTTGCGTGCGCCTGCTGGACGAGCCAAAGGCTACGGTCGAACAGCTTTGCGAGCATATTCAGGGCCCGGATTACCCGACCGAAGCGGAGATCATCACACCGCGCTCGGAATTGCTGAAAATTTACGAAAGCGGTCGCGGCTCGGTGCGCATGCGCGCGGTCTACCGCATTGAAGATGGCGATATCGTCGTCACGGCACTGCCGCATCAGGTGTCCGGGGCCAAAGTACTGGAGCAGATCGCTGCGCAGATGCAGGCCAAGAAACTGCCGATGGTGGCAGACCTGCGCGATGAGTCGGACCACGAAAACCCGTGCCGCATTGTGATCATCGCCCGCTCCAACCGGGTTGATCTCGACGAGCTGATGCAGCATCTGTTCGCCACCACCGACCTTGAGTCCAGCTACCGGGTCAACGTCAACATCATTGGCCTGGATGGCCGTCCGCAGCTGAAGAACCTGCGTGCGCTGCTGGTCGAATGGCTTGAGTTCCGCGTGCAGACCGTGCGCCGCCGCCTGAAATTCCGCCTGGACAAGGTCGAGCGTCGCCTGCATCTGCTCGAAGGTTTGCTGGTTGCGTTCCTCAACCTGGATGAAGTGATCCACATCATCCGCACCGAGGAGCAGCCAAAAGCTGCGCTGATTGCCCGTTTCGACCTCACCGAAACCCAGGCCGAGTACATCCTCGAAACCCGCCTGCGCCAGCTGGCGCGGCTGGAAGAGATGAAGATCCGCAATGAGCAGGACGAGCTGGCCAAGGAGCAAGCCAAACTGATCGCGCTGCTGGGCAGCGAAAGCAAGCTGCGCAAGCTGGTGCGTGCCGAGCTGATCAAGGATGCTGAAACCTACGGTGACAACCGTCGCTCGCCGATCGTCGAGCGTGCTGAAGCCAAGGCGCTGTCGGAAAATGAATTGATGCCGACTGAGCCGGTGACAGTGGTGCTGTCGGAAAAAGGCTGGGTGCGTTGTGCCAAAGGCCATGATATCGACGCCACGGGCCTGTCCTACAAGGCCGGTGACGGTTTCAAGACCGCCGCTGCCGGGCGTTCCAATCAGTTTGCCGTGTTCATCGACTCCACCGGGCGCAGCTATTCGGTTGCCGCGCATACCTTGCCTTCGGCACGCGGTCAGGGCGAACCGCTGACCGGTCGTCTGACGCCGCCACCGGGGGCGGGCTTCGAGTGTGTCCTGCTGCCTGAAGACGATGCGCTGTATGTAATCGCCTCCGATGCCGGCTACGGCTTCGTGGTCAAGGGCGAAGACCTGCAGGCCAAGAACAAGGCCGGCAAGGCGTTGCTCAGCCTTCCCAATGGCGCCAAGGTCATTGCCCCGCGTGCGGTGGCTGACCGCGAACTGAACTGGCTGGCAGCGGTGACCACCGAAGGTCGTCTATTGATCTTCAAGATCAGCGACCTGCCACAGCTCGGCAAAGGCAAGGGCAACAAGATCATCGGGATTCCCGGAGACCGGGTTGCCAGCCGTGAGGAGTTCGTCACCGATCTGGCGGTCATTGCCGATGGTGCCACTCTTGTGTTGCAGGCCGGTAAGCGTACGCTGTCACTGAAGGCCGATGACCTTGAGCATTACAAAGGGGAGCGTGGCCGTCGAGGGAATAAACTGCCACGAGGCTTCCAGCGGGTCGATGCGTTGTTGGTGGAAAATCCCGGATAAGCCGGGACAGAGGCCTCGAATGGGTAATTTCGCGCCCGTTCGCGGTTGAAACACTGGAGTCGTGCCGCTATTTCGCGGATGATAGGGCCCTTGTGGTGCCAGCGTAGCTGCGTGCCCGAATGAATCTATATGAGTATCACTGCGGTTTGCCTTGTGGCGACCGCCTGGATGGGATGATGAAATTTCTGCGCCTTCCGTTTGTTCTGCTGATGAGTGGCGTGCTCGGTCTGGCCGGTTGCAGCATGCACCAGCCGGTATCCCTGTATCAGCTTGACAGTGGTGAGCCTGGCCAACCCAAGCAAAGCGCGGGCATGGCTGTCGTGCTCGGCCCGGTATCGGTCGCCGACTACCTGCAGCGCGAGACCCTGCTGCAGCGCCAGTCCGATGGCAGCCTGACCGCAGCGACCGATGGCCGCTGGGCTGGCAGCCTGTCGGCAGATATCGATCAGTTGCTGGTCCGTCAGCTGGCCTGGCGCCTGGACAGCCAGCGCGTGGTCCTGGCGCCGGCCACTACCGGCTTCACGCCGGATGTGCAGGTCCTTCTGTCGATTACACGCCTGGACTCCGGCGCTAACCAGCCGGCGATTCTGGATGCCCAGTGGCGTCTGCTTGATCGCCGTGGCCAGGTCCGGGACAACCGCATCGTTCACCTGGAGCAGCAGCACCAGGGTAGCTCGGCGGCGCAGGTTCAGGCCCAGGGGCAGTTGCTGCAAAAGCTCGCTGAGCAGTTGAGTATTGCCCTCAAGCCCCTGGCCAACCAGCCTCCGATCGTTGAAGAGACGCCGAAGAAGGCTGCGCCGGTGCAGGTACGCAAAGAGCCGGAGAAGCCGAAGATTCCTCTGGCGACACCGATTCGTACCGATCTGGAAGTGTTCCGCTTCTAAACAAGTGCCCACAAAAAAGCCCGCAGCGATGCGGGCTAATG
>JBOICD010000230.1:0-6086 GCA_050739855.1 Pseudomonas sp. | reverse complement strand
GCATGATTGCGCCCAGCCAGCCTTTGGGCAAAGCCACGCTGGCGGGCGTTTTCTTGTGCGACGCCCGCGCTGTATCGGCGGGCAGGAAGAAACTGCCCAGTGCACACAACAGGCAAATCAGCGTGGCGCCGTAGCAGAGCAAGGCAAAGCCCGAGATATCCATCAGCCAGCCGCCCAGCACTGGCCCCACCAACGAGCCGACAGCGGTTGCCGATTGTAGGCGCGCGAGCGTTTGCCCACGACTCGAGCTGTCGCAGCAGGCCAGAGCGTAAGCTTGAGCGGCGGCCAGGAACCCGGCCAATGCGCCTTGCATCACGCGAATCGCGACCAGCAACCAAGGGTCGAGCGTGATAGCGGCCAGCCCTTGGCACAAGGCCAGCGCCAGCAATGCCCGGATGATCATCGGCTTGTGCCCGGTACGATCGCCCAACCGCCCCCACAATGGCGTCAGGAGCATGGCTGCAAGCATCGGCCCGGCGTATACCAGCGCCGACAGCAAGGCTGTGTAGTGCGCCTGTTCGGGGCCGAGCAGATGTTGAATCTGCAAGGGCCAGAATGGACCGCTCATCTCCATGGCGCCCATGGAGATGAACTGGATCACTATCAACAAGCGCAACGCGCGGCCGTTAGCGGCCATTGGCGAACGTACTCAATGGATTGCTCAGGCGTCCGACGATGTCCGCGTGGCTGTCCAGCAGACGCATGCGCATGAATGACTTGGCCGGCCAGTCGAGTTCGAGCAACGCCTGACGCTCGGTTTCCCAACGCTGCGGTTCAACCCGTTCGCGCAGTGTGTCGAAGCACTGCCTGACCTGTGCTGCCAGCTCATCCCACAGAAGGTTTTCCGGCACATTCCAATGACGCGCACAGAGCAGGGCCAGTTCGCCCAAGTGGCACATGAAGGTGGTGTGCAGGAGTTTGTCCCGGACAAAACCGGGCTCGTCGTACAGCGTCATCTTCGGGTCGTGCAGTTGGATATCGAGGCCGTGGGCATGCAGGGCTTTGCGATCAATGCGAATGTCGCCGAAGTCACGCAGCAGCAGGTGACTCAACTGCCCGTCGGCCCCCATCACCATAAAGCTGTTTTGCTGGTGAGCTTCGAAGGCCACGCCGTAAATCAGGTAAATACCGAGCAGGCTCGGGACGGCGATCGCTAGATAATCGCGGAAAAATGCCTGCATGGCCTCGCTGTCATCACGGCCCTGGGCCAATTGCACCCACTGACGAAGCAACGGCTGGTGGTGTTCGTCCACGGCAAACAGGCTGCCAACCGGCACGGCCATTTCACCCGCCTGCAACAAACTCAACGGGTTGTCCCGGTAGAGTACCGCGGCATGTCGTGAATGTTCGTCATTCACCGGTTGCGGGGCGTAATGCACACCGATGCGCTCCGGCACGATGTTCAGCAAGCGCCGGATTTGCGGCTCTTGATCGAGAATTTGCAACAGCAGTTGGCTGATGCGTGGCCCCATCCGTGCCGAGCGCGGCGAAACGGTACGCTGCACACTGGTCAAGCGCAGTGCCACCGGCAGCTTCACCATCGGCGCGGTGCGACTGGCATCCGGTACGACCGTGCGGAACGACATGGTGGGATGGCCGGTAAAGGCGACGAGGTCGGTCACGATCAACAGGTTATCGCCAATCTCGTTGGCGAACGAGCGCGGCAACTCTTCATGGGCCTGCCAGGGATGCGCGGGAAGTGGGACATAATCCTTGGTATCCAGCCCTCTGCGTTGTAATTCGGCATGCAACTGCGCTGCCGCTTGTGGAAAGTTGGCTTGCCACCAGTCCCAGTAATCCCCGGTTCCGGCCAATGATTCGATGTGGGCGTACTGACGGTGCAGCGCACACAGCACGATCGGAAAACTCGCTTCGAATTCCGGCGAGAACGCAATGACCTGGGCGGCGCTCAAACCTAGTTTGGTCTTGTAGTTCGGATGCCAGGGGTGACCCAGAGTGCCCCACTGTTCGAGCAGTGAAGTCGGGTTCTGCTGCGAAGAGCTGGCTTTGAGCCAGGCCAGTAGATTGTCGCCGTGCTCCGTACCTACCTGCTCTTTCAGTTGCAGGGTCCATCCGTGATGGAAAGCCAGGCAAAGGGTGTCATTGCTGAAACTGTCATCGAGTTCCTCAGCCAGACGCTGCAGTACTTCGCTGGAGGCCGGAGGGTTGAGGCGGGTGCTGAGATGGGCAAGCAGTTCGGAGGGCAGCAGGATTTTGTGAGTCAAACCGGTAGGGCCATGCAGGGTAATGCTGCCACGCACGTCCCAACTGTTCATCCGTCCAGCTGACAAATGTTCAAAACAAAGTTGACGGTCATTGTCCAGCGGCAACCAGCAGCGGTTGTGTTCGTCGTATCTGCAATCATCGGGGGTGATCAGGTTTTCGCGAAACAGGGCCTGGAGCAGACGTTGAAAGCTACGCTGCGAAGCGGGCGCTAATGCATCGCTCAAATGATCAAGGGTGATCCGATAGGATTTGAAGGCTGGGGTGCCAAGCGCTTCGCTCCAGCGTGCGAGCAATTGCTGCTGTTTTTCCGGGTAGACGTGTTTCAAATCCGACTCCACATGGGCAAACTCAGGTAGAAAACGCGGAGAGAATACGCTCCCAAGAAACTAATGCCAATGATAACTATTATTAATTATTTTTTTACTTGCCCGCGTGACACCCTCAAGTCCTACAACAACGTCCAGGTGTAACTCAGGATCACCCGGTTCTCATCAATGTCCGAGCGGTAGTTCGACCGCGCCATGGCATTGCGCAAGCGCACCCCCAGCCCCTTCAACACCCCGCTCTGCACCGCATAGCCAATGTCCAGGTCGCGCTCATGCTCCTTGCCCTCGAAGCCGAGCCCGGTATCGACATTGTTACCCTTCAGATAGCGCACGGTCGCCGTCAGCCCCGGAACCCCCATGGCCACGAAGTCGTAGTCATAACGCACCTGCCAGGAGCGCTCATCGGCATAAGAGAACTCATAGGTCGGCACCTCGTTGCCCAGCGGCGAAATATTCGGGAACACACGCGGAAAGGCGTTCTCCCCATAGATACCCTGGTAGCCGACGCTGAATGTATGCCCACCACGCTTGGCCGACAGCAGCGAATAGAACGCCTGGTTGTCGATATCGCCAATACGGCTTTCCCCCTGCTCCTTGGCGCTGAAGTAACCGAGGTTGGCGCCAAGCACCCAATCACCCACTGGCTGGCTGTGTTTGAGGCCGACAAAGCCCTGTTGATAGATGTCCTCCAGGCGGCCATACCAGAGACTCAAGGTACTGCGGTTGGCGTTGAAGCTGTAATCGCCACCGGCAAAGTTGAAGGCATCGCTGTCAGCCTGACGCTGGGGCAGGTGGCCGAGCATGGCGATCAGTTTTTCATCGCCTGCTTCGTTGCGCAGGCTGGTGGAACTCAGATGCCCTGCCTGCAGGGTCAGGCCGCTGATTTCGGCCGAACTGATGCTGGCGCCCTGATAGGTCGGCGGCAACAGGCGCGAGTCGTTGTATTGGAGGATCGGCAAGTTGGTTTGCAGCTCACCGACTTTCAGTTCGGTCTTCGAATAGCGCAGCTTGAAGGTCGCCCCTGCGCGGCTGTACTCGTCAGCCGCGCGGCCGTCATCCTGAACCGGCAGCAGGCCGGTGCCGGTGCGGTCCGGGCTGCTGTCGAGCTTGATACCGAGCAGGCCGATGGCATCGACGCCAACGCCAACTGTTCCCGGGGTGTAGCCTGATTTGAAGTTGAGGATGAAGCCCTGGCCCCACTCCTCGGCCTTGGACTGCTTGTTGGCGCCGACGATGCCGGAAAAATCACGGCTGAAGTAGTAGTTGCGCGCTTGCAGGGTGGCCGTGGCGTCCTTGAAAAAGTCAGGTTCGGCGGCCTGGGTGGTGAAACTCAGGGCGAACAAAGACAGCAACCCGATTGGACGGAGGTTGTTCATGATGACGTACTCTTCTTATTGTTGTTTTTGACTTGAGAACTGTGGTGTCTGTATCGCGGGGCAAGCCCGCTCCTATCGGTTCAATACAATCCCTGTGGGAGCGGGCTTGCCCCGCGAATCGGCTAAGCCGCCGACTGCAGCCTTGCCCCGGCCCGCGCCGAGCTGCGGCTGGCAAACACCATCATCGCCACTGCCGCCACCGCTCCGGGCACAGCAAAGGCCATGAAATTCAGCGCCAGCGGCAACTGGATCCCCAACAGCAGGCCACCGAGGATCGGCCCGACGATTGCCCCGCTACGACCAATGCCCGATGCCCAACCCAGCCCCGTGGAACGGATGCCCATCGGATAGAACTGGGCGACACAGGCATAAGCCAGGATCTGGGTACCGATAGTGGTCGCCCCGGCAATCGCGATCAGCAGGTACAGCACCGGTGTCGGGCTCTTGAAGCCCAGCAGGCTGATCGACAACGCCGCCAGCGCAAAGAACACCACCAGCACGCGGTCGAGCTTGAAACGATCGCCGATCCAGCCACCGCCAACCGCACCGAAAATCGCCCCGAAGTTGAGCACCAGCAGGAAAGCCAGGCTCGATCCCAGGCCGTAACCGGCGTTGTTCATCAGTTTTGGCAGCCACGAGTTGAGGGCGTAGACCATCAGCAGGCAGCAAAAGAACGCGACCCAGAGCATCAAGGTGCTCAGCGCCCGACCTTCACGAAACAGCTGCGCAACCGAGCCACCGGCCTGGACGCCAGTGACCACTTCCAAACGGTCATCCGCCTGCGGTTGGTAACTGGGCTCGACCCGTTGCAGCAATTGGCTGGCCTGTTCGGTACGCCCCTGGCGCACCAGAAAACCCAGGGACTCCGGCAGGAAGCGCAGGATCAACGGCAACAGCAGCAACGGGATGACAGCCACGTAGAACACCGACTGCCAACCGAACGCCGGCAACAACACGATACCCAGGCCAGCCGAGAGCATACCGCCCACCGAATAGCCGCTGAACATGATCGCCACCAGGGTGCTGCGCATACGCTTGGGAGCGTACTCGTTCATCAACGCCACGACGTTGGGCATCACCCCACCGATTCCCAGGCCCGCCAGGAAGCGACAGATACCAAATTCGGTCGGGTTGCGGGCGAAACCGTTGAGCACCGTAAAACCGCTGAAGAGGATCACACAGATCATGATGGCCTTCTTGCGACCGATACGGTCGGACAACGGCCCGAACACCAAAGCACCGAACATCATGCCGAACAGGGCGTAGCTGCCCAGGGCCCCGGCCTGCAACGGGGTCATGCCCCACTCCTGCATCAAGGCCGGCAACACCACGCCGTAAATGACCAGGTCGTATCCGTCGAAGATGATGATCAGCGCGCACCAGAACAGCACACGCCAGTGGAAGGTATTGAACTTCGCCTGATCGATCAGGCCATTGATATCGATAGCTCGCATGTGGCGTGTCTCTTTTGTTGTTGTTATCGAAACCCGAAGGCGAACCTGCCGTGCAGTGTTCGCGATCTCAGGTTAGGAGCAGTACAAAAGGGCCAATAGCCGTTTCCTGCGAATCGCTATCCAGTTTGCGCAAGGGCTGACCAGGGGTCAGCGGTGACGTTTGAAGGTAGCCGAGGGCAGTTCGCCAAAACGCTGGCGATAGCTTTCGGCAAAGCGCCCCAGGTGCAGGAAACCGTAGTCCAGGGCGATCTCGGTAACGTTACGCACCGGGCTTGCCGGATCCTGCAAGGCGGCATGAATGCGCTCAAGCTTGCGCTGGCGCACATAGCCCTTGGGCGACAACCCGGCATGGCGCTCGAACAGTGAGTACAAGGTGCGCTCGCTGACCCGCGCGACAGTCATCAACTGGCCGACACTGATGTCCTGCTCCAGGTGGGCGTCGATGTAGGCTGCCAGTTGTTCGAACGAGTGGGTCTGCTGCACCGGCTCGGCACGCTGAACGTTGTTGCCGAGCAAGCTGAGCAACTTGCTGGCAACGATGCGCCCGTAATGCTCCTGGACCTGCAGCAACGAGTCAGTGGACTCCGCCTCTTCGCAGATCAGCCCGAGCAAGCCGATAAAACCTTCCAGCTCACCGGTGACATGGCGCGCGCTGTTGAAACGAATGCCACCCTCGGGCAACTGCCAGCGCTGTTCCAGGCAAG
>JBOICD010000229.1:0-6133 GCA_050739855.1 Pseudomonas sp. | reverse complement strand
CCCCTGAGGAACCACAAAAAAGCCCCGCGAGCGAGAGCAGGCGGGGCAAAGGGCCGGTCAGAAACCAACCAAAGGAGTCGTTGAATCAGTTCGCCACGGCAACACTCTCGGCCTGCCAGCCACCGCCCAGGGCTTTGTAAATCGCCACGATGCCACGGTACAGGTCAACCTCACCCTGAGCCTGGGCGTCTTCGGCGCTCAGGCGTTCGCGTTCAGCGTCGAGCAGAATCAGGTAGTCGACGGTACCTTCGCGATAGCGGATCGAGGCGAGGTCGGCGGCCTTGCGGCTGGCTTCACTCTGGCGCAGCAGGGCAAGCAAACGTTGCTGACGCTTGCTGTAGTCACTGAAGGCGTTTTCCGACTCTTCCAGCGCCAGCAAAACCTGCTGTTCGTAGTTGGCCAGAGCGCCTTCGGCATCGGCATTGGCGCCGCGCAGGCGCGCCCGCACGCTACCGAGGTCGAACGCCGCCCAGGTGATGCTCGGGCCCAGCGCCCAGGCTTGCGCAGCCGATGAGCCCAGTTGTGAGCCGCGACCCGCGGTAAAGCCCAGGAAGCCGCTGAGGCTGACCCGTGGGAACAGGTCGGCAGTCGCCACGCCAATATTGGCCGTTGCCGCTGCCAATTGCCTTTCGGCACTGCGCACGTCCGGACGCCGCTTGAGCAGCTCACCTGGATCACCGACCGGAAGCGCCTTGGCAATGGCCGGCAGTTGCGCTGGCGAGAGGTCGACGCTCAATGCATCCGGGCGCTGGCCGAGCAAGGTGGCGATACGATTGCGTGCCCGTACCTGTTCAGCCTGCAGTTGCGGTACGGTGGCCTCTACCTGCGCCAGCCGTGCATCGGCACGGACGACATCGAGATCATTGCCGACCCCGGCATCGCGCAGGGTTTCGGTAATGCCGCGCGAGTCCTGCTGGGTCTTGAGGTTGGCCAGGGCGATCTTCTCGCGCAACTGCGCACCGCGCAGCTGACCATAGGCATCGACCAGTTCGGCGATCAGGCTGACCTGCAGCTGTTGCAGGTCAGCCTGGGCCACGTCCTGCTGGGCCTCGCTGGCTTCCAGCTGGCGCTGGATGCGGCCGAACAGGTCGAGCTCCCAGGCCATGTCCAGGCCCAGGTCATAGCGTTCGCTGTTGACCCGATCCTCGGTCTGCCCCGGAATCTGGCCCTTGCCCAGTTCGCTGCTGGCGCGACTGGTCACGGTCGGCAGGGCATCGTTGCTGACGTCGTCGCGAATCGCCCGCGCCGCCTTGAGCCGGGCGAAGGCCACGCGCAGTTCGCGGTTGCCTTGCAGCGACTGGCTGACCAGCTGGTTGAGTACCGGATCGTCGAACTGCTTCCACCAGATGCTTTCGAAACGGCTACGGTCAAATTCAGCCTTGGCCGCCGGGTCATTGGCGGCGCTCAGTTGCGCCGCCGCAGTGTCCGGGGCCTTGTAGTCCGGGCCCACCGCACAGGCGGCCAGGGCCAGGACCAGCAGGCTCGGCATAAAAAGTTTCAGACTGCTGTTCATGCATGAGTCTCCAGCTTCAGCGCACGGGCCGCCTTGCGGGCCTGGCTGCGTTCGACATAACGGCGGATCAGGACAAAGAACACTGGCGTCAGCAGCAGGCCGAAGAAGGTCACCCCGATCATCCCGGAGAACACCGCCACACCCATGGCATGACGCATTTCCGCACCGGCACCGGAGGAGAACACTAGCGGTACCACACCCATGATGAAGGCGATCGAGGTCATCAGGATCGGCCGCAGACGCAGGCGGCAGGCTTCCAGTACCGCGGCCAGCGGGTCGAGCCCTTCAGCCTGTTTGTCCTTGGCGAACTCGACGATCAGGATCGCGTTCTTGCACGCCAGACCCACCAGTACGATCAGGCCGATCTGGGTGAAGATGTTGTTGTCGCCACCCGACAGGATCACTCCGGTGATCGCCGAGAGCAGGGTCATCGGCACGATGAGGATCACCGCCAGAGGCAGGCTCCAGCTTTCGTACTGGGCAGCCAGCACCAGGAAGGCCAGCAGTACGCAGAGCGGGAAGACGAACAGCGCGGTGTTGCCGGCAAGAATCTGCTGGTAGGTCAGCTCGGTCCATTCGAAGGTCATGCCGTTGGGCAGTTCTTCCTTGAGCAGCTTTTCGATGGCTTGTTCCGCCTGACCGGAGCTGTAGCCAGGGGCTGCGGCACCGTTGATCTCGGCAGTGATGAAGCCGTTGTAGTGCATCACACGGTCAGGCCCGGAGGTATCGCTGACCTTGATGAAGGTCGCCAGCGGGATCATTTCGCCCTGGTTGTTGCGCACCTTGAGCTGACCGATCTGCTCGGCTTCAAGACGGAACTGCTGTTCAGCCTGGACGTTGACCTGATAGGTACGGCCAAAACGGTTGAAGTCGTTGGCATACAGCGAACCCAGGTAGATCTGCAGGGTATCGAAGATGTCGCTGATGGCCACGCCGTGGGTCTTGGCCTTTTCCCGGTCGATAGCGGCATCGACCTGCGGCACGTTGACCTGATAGCTGGTGAACAGCCCGGCCAGCTCCGGCACGTTATGGCTCTTGGCGATGATGTTCTGGGTTTCCTTGTACAGCGCTTCGTAACCCAGGTTGCCACGGTCCTCGATCTGCAGGCGGAAACCGCCGATGGTGCCCAGCCCCTGTACCGGTGGCGGCGGGAAGATCGCGATGTAGGCGTCTTCGATATCGGCGAACTGTGCGTTCAGTGCGGCGGCAATGGCGGCAGCCGACTGGCTCGGGTCTTTGCGCTCATCGAAAGGCTTGAGCGGGGTGAAGACGATGCCGCTGTTCGGGCTGTTGGTGAAGCCGTTGATCGACAGCCCCGGGAACGCCACGGAGTCGGCTACGCCCGGTTGCTTGAGGGCGATTTCACTCATCTTCTTGATCACCGCCTCGGTGCGGTCCAGGCTGGCCGCGTCCGGCAATTGCGCGAAGGCCACCAGGTACTGCTTGTCCTGGGCCGGCACAAAACCGGTCGGAGTCGAGGAGAAGCCCAGCCAGGTCATGACAATCAGGCCGCCATAAACGAACAGGGCAATGCCGCTGCTGCGGATGACCCGGCCGACGGTGCCGACGTAGCTGTGGCTGGCACGGTCGAAGAAGCGGTTGAACGGACCGAACAACCAGCCACCGAACAGGCGCTCGAGCACTTTCGAGAAACGGTCCTTCGGCGCGTGGTGCTCCTTGAGCAGTACCGCTGCCAGTGCTGGCGACAGGGTCAGCGAGTTGAACGCCGAGATTACCGTGGAGATGGCAATGGTCAGGGCGAACTGCTTGTAGAACTGCCCGGTAAGGCCGGAGATGAATGCAGCAGGCACGAACACGGCGCACAGCACCAGGGCTGTGGCAATGATCGGGCCGGTCACTTCACCCATGGCTTTTTGCGTGGCTTCCAGGGGTTTCAGGCCCAGGCCGATGTTACGTTCGACGTTTTCCACCACGACGATGGCGTCGTCCACCACGATACCGATGGCCAGTACCAGGCCGAACAGCGATAGCGCATTGAGCGAGAAACCGAACAGGTGCATCACCGCAAAGGTACCGATCAAGGATACCGGCACCGCCACCAGTGGAATGATCGAGGCGCGCCAGGTCTGCAGGAACAGGATTACCACCAGGACCACCAGAATCAGGGCCTCGAACAGGGTATGCACCACGGCCTCGATGGAGCCGCGCACGAACACGGTCGGGTCGTAGACGATGCTGTAGTCCATGCCTTCGGGGAAGTCTTTCTTCAGCTCGGCCATCTTCGAGCGCACCTCATCGGAGATCTCGATGGCGTTGGAGCCAGGGCGCTGGAAGATCGGGATGGCCACTGCCGGCTGGTTGTTCAGCAGCGAGCGCAGGGCGTACTGGCTGGAACCCAGCTCGACCCGGGCGATGTCCTTGAGGCGAGTGATTTCACCCTCGGCGCCGGAGCGAATGATGATGTTCTCGAACTCTTCTTCGTTGACCAGACGGCCCTGGGTGTTGACCGACAGCTGGAAGCTGGTGCTGCCCGGTGCGGGTGGTGCACCGAGCTGGCCGGCGGCGACCTGACGGTTCTGCTCGCGAATGGCGGCAACCACGTCGCTGGCGGTGAGGTTGCGCGAAGCGGTCTTGTTCGGGTCCAGCCACACCCGCAGGGAGTAGTCGCCCATGCCGAACAGTTGCACATCGCCGACACCGCCCAGGCGCGCCAGCTCATCCTTGATGTTGAGGATGGCGTAGTTGGACAGGTAGAGCATGTCATAGCGATTGTCCGGCGAGGTCAGGTGCACGACCATGGTCAGGTCGGGCGAAGCCTTGTCGACGGTAATACCGATGCGCGTCACTTCTTCAGGCAGCTTGGGCTGGGTCCGGGTCACCCGGTTCTGCACCTGCACCTGGGCGTTGTCCAGGTCGGTACCGAGGGCGAAGGTGATGGTCAGGGTCAGCTTGCCGTCGGCGGTGGACTGCGAGGACATGTAGAGCATGTTCTCGACGCCGGTAATCGCCTGCTCCAGTGGCGCGGCCACGGTTTCGCCGATCACTTTCGGGTTGGCCCCGGGGAAGTTGGCGCGCACCACCACGGTGGGCGGCACGACTTCAGGGTATTCACTGATCGGCAGCTGGAACAGCGAGATGCTGCCGGCAATCAGAATCAGCAGCGACAGCACGGCGGCGAAAATCGGCCGGGTGATAAAGAACTTGGAAAAATTCATCGGACCGGTTCCTTAACCGCGCGGTGCCGAGGCACTGGCGAGTTTGACGGTGGCAGTGGCGGTAGGCTTGCCCTGGGTGCTGGCTTCCAGCGCTTGGCGTTGCTGGGCGAGGGCGGCAATGGTTGCGTCGCTGGCCATCGGCGTGTCCTGCGGGTCGACCGGCGAGCCGGGACGCACCCGCTGCAGGCCCTTGACCACAATGCGGTCATCCTTGCTCAGGCCACTGCGCACGATGCGCAGGCCTTCGAGTTTCGGCCCCAGTTCCACGGCGCGGTAAGCGGCCTTGTTGTCCTTGTCCTTGTCCATGACCAGCACGAACTTTTTGCCAAGGTCGGTGCCCACCGCTTCGTCATTGATCAGCACCGCTGAATAGGTGGCGCTGCCGACCAGCTTCAGGCGCGCATACAGGCCCGGGGTGAATTGCCCGTCACTGTTGTCGAACACGGCCCGGCCACGGATGGTGCCGGTCTTGGGGTTGACCTGGTTGTCGACGAAGTTCATCTGGCCCAGGTGCGGGTTGCCGGTTTCGTTGGACAGGCCAAGGTATACCGGGGTGCTCTGGCCGCGCTGACCGTTGCGGGCCAGTTGGGTGTATTTGAGGTACACGCGTTCGTCGGCGTCGAAGTAGGCATAGACCTTGTCGGTGGAGACCACGCTGGTCAGCGGAGTGACGTCGGCGCTGACGATGTTGCCGGCGGTGAACTGGGCACGGCTGACCCGGCCACTGATCGGTGCGGTGACGCGGGTGAAGCTCAGGTTCAGGCGCGCCAGGTCCAGTTGCGCCTGGATCGCGGCGACACCGGCGCGGGCTTCGGCGGCAGCACTGCTGCGCGATTCGGCCAGTTCCGCGGAAATGGCGTTGCTGCTGCGCAGGCGCTCGCCACGGCGGGCTTCGTTTTCACTGCGAATGGCGGTGGCGCGGGCTTGCTGCAACTGGGCTTCGAGGCGGCGCACTTCGGCCTGGAACGGCCGCGGGTCGATCTGGAACAACAGGTCGCCTTGCTTGACCTGAGCGCCTTCGGTGAAGGCCACCTGATCGATCTGGCCGGAGACGCGCGGTCGGACTTCTACCGTCTCGGGCGCTTCGAGTCGGCCGGTGAACTCGTCCCATTCATTGATCGGTTGCTCCAGTACCTTGGCGACGCTGACCTTGGCCGCCGCGGGGACCTGTACGGCCTCCGGGGTGCGACCGCAGGCACTCATCACCAGTACTGCCAATAGAGCCAGGGGGTAACGCAAAGGTTTGAGTGACTGTTCCATGGAGTATCCGCCAATGTATTGAGAATGGGCGGATTCTGCGATTTGTAACTATTAACAACGAATCGAATGGGCCGAAGGTAACTATCATTCGGAATGATATGAGGTGGTAGGAGCGGGCTTGCTGTGGGAGCGGGCTTGCCCCGCGATGCGATGTGGCTGATAGACCCCAATCGCGGGGCAAGCC
>JBOICD010000228.1:0-6154 GCA_050739855.1 Pseudomonas sp. | reverse complement strand
GACGTTCTTCAGCTCGACCTGGGCAGCGCCTTCGGCGGCAACGCCGATCTGGCCGATGACCCATGGTTGTTCGCCGGAATCACGCAGGTTGTTCAGGGCGATCTCGACCTGGTCCTGGGCCACGCAAATGACCATGCCGACGCCGCAGTTCAGCACGCGGTGCATTTCGTGTTCGTCAACGTTGCCTTGCTGTTGCAGCCAGTCGAAGACTGCCGGGCGATTCCAGCTGGCAACATCAACCACCGCCTGGGCGCCTTTTGGCAGGACGCGCGGGATGTTGTCGAGCAGGCCACCACCGGTGATGTGGGCCATGGCCTTGACCGCGCCGGTGTCTTTGATCAGCTTGAGCAGCGGCTTGACGTAGATGCGGGTCGGCGCCATCAGCAGTTCGGTCAGCGGCTTGCCGTCGAGCTGGGTGCTTTCGATGTCGGCACCGGACACTTCGATGATCTTGCGAATCAGCGAGTAGCCGTTGGAGTGCGGGCCGGAAGACGGCAGGGCGATCAGTGCGTCGCCAGTGGCAACCTTGGAGCCGTCGATGATCTCGGCTTTTTCCACCACGCCAACGCAGAAACCGGCCAGGTCGTAGTCTTCGCCTTCGTACATGCCAGGCATTTCAGCGGTTTCACCACCGACCAGGGAGCAGCCAGCCAGTTCGCAGCCAGCACCGATACCGGTGACCACGGTAGCGGCAACATCAACGTTGAGTTTGCCAGTGGCGTAGTAGTCGAGGAAGAACAGCGGCTCGGCGCCGCACACCACCAGGTCGTTGACGCACATGGCGACCAGGTCCTGGCCGATGCTGTCGTGCTTGTTCAGGTTCAGCGCCAGACGCAGCTTGGTGCCGACGCCGTCGGTGCCGGAGACCAGAACCGGTTGTTTGTAGCCGGCCGGGATTTCACAGAGGGCGCCAAAACCGCCCAGGCCGCCCATGACTTCCGGGCGCGCCGTGCGCTTGGCAACGCCTTTGATGCGTTCGACCAATGCTTCACCGGCGTCGATGTCTACACCGGCGTCCTTGTAGCTCAGGGAGGGTTGCTTGCTCATGATCCAGGCCTTTAGGGGGGAGGGATTCAGGGGGAATCGACCGTGACCTGCCAGGCAAGGCGGAGGGTAATCCGGTTGCCTGACCGTCGCCGGTCTGCGAAGGCGCGCGATTTTATCAGGGTTGCCCGGTAGCGGCCATCCTCAGGCCGACGGGCAGAGCCCAGATCGGCTAAAAAAATAGCCTTTAACAGTGTCTCGCTGGTTGCCGGGGCCCAGGCTGTATAAGGTATAGCAAAGGCTTTGATATGAAATTGCCCGCGCTGGCTGAATGTTTTGCCGGGTGCTGTGGTCATACCGGCATCTATTTATAAGCATCGCTTCTTTATTACCAGGACAGGAATCCTCCATGCGTTTGCGTAATTACCTGGCCGTTGGCTGTCTTGCCTTGTTGGGGCTGTCGGCTCAGGCCGAAACCCTTTCCGGCCTCTATCAGGTTCGCGAACCGGTTGACGGCCAGGGTGCCGAAGCCCGCACGCAGGCCACCGGCAAAGCCCTTGAAACCCTCGTGCTGCGCCTGACCGGCGACCCCAAGGCGGCGCAGAGCCCGGCCTTGGCGGGGCTGCGCAAGGACCCGCAACAGATCATCAGTCAGTTCGGCTTCGAGGCCGGACCGCCCGAAACCGTGCTGGTGGACTTCGATCCGGGCAGCACCGAGCGCACCTTGCGTCAGGCGGGCCTGGCGCTGTGGGGCAACAACCGGCCTTCGATCCTTGGCTGGTGGTTGAACGACAGTACCGAAGGCTCGAGCCTGGTCGGCGACGGCCAGAACAGCGCCGCGCCACTGCGCCGTGCCGCCCAGCACCGTGGCCTGCCATTGCGCCTGCCGCTGGCCGACCTCAATGAGCAATTGCTGGCCACCGCGAAAAATCTTGAAGGCGCAGACCCTGCGCCGCTGCGCGAGGCTTCCGAGCGTTATGGCGCCGATGCCCTGCTGGCGGTGCATGCCAGCGAAACCGACGGCAAGTGGCAGGGCACCTGGCGCCTGTGGCTGGGTGAGCAGCGCGAGCAGGGCAAGGTTGAAGCTGCCGACCAGGCCGCGCTGGCCGACGCTGTGATGCTGGCGGTCAGCAACCGCCTGGCACCGCGCTTCGTGACTCGCCCCGGTGCCAGCAGTGAAATGCAGGTGCAGGTCCAGGGCATGAGCCTGGCACGCTATGCCGAACTCGGCCGGGTGCTGGAACCCTATGGCGCGCGCCTGAAGCAGGTTGAAGGCGATACCCTGATCTACCAGGTCACCGGCAACAGCGATCAGCTACGCGCCCAGTTGGGCCTGGCCAAGTTGCAGGAACTGCCAGCTGAAGCGCCGGTACCGCAACCGGCTGTTGATCCGGCCAACCCGGGTGCGACCCAGGCCGCTGCGCCTAAACCGTTCAATGGCCTGCGTTTTCGTTGGTAATCCCTGACCTGGCCTGGAGCCGTTCATGACTGATATGCGTCGCTGGGTATGGCTCGGCGTAACCTTGCTGTGCACCGCGTTGCTGTACTGGCTGCACCCGATTCTGTCGCCGTTTCTGGTCGGCATCCTGCTGGCCTACCTGGCCGACCCGCTGGTTGATCGCCTGGAGCGTGCCGGGTTGTCCCGCACCTGGGGCGTGGTGCTGGTATTCACCTTGTTTACCCTGTTGCTGACCCTGCTGCTCCTGGTGCTGGTGCCGATGCTGGCCAAGCAGCTGGTGCGCCTCTACGAGCTGGCGCCGCAGATGCTTGACTGGTTGCAGCATGACGCCTTGCCCTGGGTGCAGACACGCCTTGGCCTGGCCGATGGCTTCTGGAAGTTCGACAAGATCAAGGCGGCCATCAGCGGCCATATGGGCCAGACCACCGACATTGTCGGGGTCATCCTGTCCCAGGCCACCGCTTCGGGGCTGGCCCTGCTGGGCTGGTTGGCCAACCTGGTGCTGATCCCGGTGGTGAGCTTTTACCTGCTGCGCGACTGGGACCTGATGATGGCCAAGATCCGTAGCCTGCTGCCACGCCAGCGCGAGGAGCGGGTGGTGGCGCTGGCCGGCGAGTGTCACGAAGTGCTGGGTGCGTTCGTCCGTGGCCAATTAATGGTGATGGTGGCGCTGGGGGTGATCTATGCCTCTGGCCTGATGCTTGTGGGCCTTGAGCTCGGATTGTTGATTGGCCTGCTGGCGGGTCTGGCGGCCATCGTGCCGTACATGGGCTTCATTATTGGTATCGGCGCGGCGATGATTGCCGGGTTGTTCCAGTTTGGCGGTGATCCTTATCCGTTACTTGCGATCGCAGCGGTGTTCATGATTGGCCAGGCACTGGAAGGCATGGTCCTGACGCCATTGCTGGTAGATGACCGCATCGGCTTGCACCCGGTGGCGGTGATTTTCGCCATTCTCGCCGGCGGTGAACTGTTCGGATTCACCGGCGTTCTGCTGGCCCTGCCGGTGGCGGCGGTGATCATGGTGCTGCTGCGTCACGTCCATGACCTCTATAAAGAGTCGGAGATGTATGGCGGTGAGATCGACCCGGATCTCTAGCTTGATGGCAATAGGCTTGCAGCGATTCCCGGGTGTCAATGCAAGCCTTTGATTTTACTTGTGGTCCCCACTGATTGTGCGACCGGCGCCACGGGTATAGACTTTGCAGACTTTTCACAAAAGGCCCCTTGTGGTTCTTCGGAACTGCCCAGCCAGCATGAAACCGATCCAGTTGCCCTTGGGTGTGCGTCTGCGTGACGACGCCACCTTCATCAACTACTACCCGGGTGCCAACGCCGCCGCATTGGGCTACGTCGAGCGACTCTGCGAAGCCGACGCCGGCTGGACCGAAAGCCTGATCTATCTCTGGGGCAAGCAGGGCGTCGGGCGTACCCACCTGCTGCAAGCCGCCTGCCTGCGTTTCGAGCAATTGGGTGAACCCGCTGTCTACCTGCCGCTGGCGCAGCTGCTCGACCGCGGCGTCGAGTTGCTGGATAACCTCGAACAGTACGAACTGGTCTGCCTCGACGACCTGCATGTGATTGCCGGCAAGCCGGAGTGGGAAGAGGCCATGTTCCACCTGTTCAACCGCCTGCGTGACAGCGGCCGGCGCTTGTTGCTGGCAGCCTCCAGTTCGCCGCGGGAGCTGCCGATCAAGCTGGCAGACCTCAAGTCGCGCCTGACCCTGGCGCTGATCTTCCAGATGCGTGCACTGTCTGACGAAGACAAGCTGCGCGCCTTGCAACTGCGCGCCTCGCGCCGCGGCCTGCAACTGTCCGACGAGGTCGGGCACTTCATCCTGACCCGTGGCACGCGCAGCATGAGTGCCTTGTTCGACCTGCTCGAGCGCCTCGATCAGGCTTCTTTGCAGGCTCAACGCAAGCTCACCATCCCGTTTTTGAAAGAAACGTTAGGCTGGTAAGGCAGGGGCTAGAGCCTCGGCACGTAAAAGTCACATTTTTTTCGATTGAATTTGCAAATCGATGCGATAGAAGGCATAGTCTCGGCTTCTTTAAATCCAAGACACGGTCGTGCCCATGCTAAATCGCTTCGCACCCCTCGTGCCCCTCGCACTTGTGACCCTGCTTTTTGGCTGCGCGGCGCATAGCCCTGTTTCGCAGCAGCAGGTTCAACAACCGGTTTCCGCTCAGGTTTCGAGCAAGTCCTCCACCTCCTCGGTGTTCGAGGAAGAGCTGGCCAGCGAAGAAGAACTTCAGGATTTCGCCAGCAGCAAGCCGTACCAGTTGCCAGCCCTGGCCGACAACATTCTCGAACGCGGCATGTCGCTGATCGGTACCCGTTACCGTTTCGGTGGTACCTCCGAGAACACCGGCTTTGATTGCAGCGGTTTCATCGGTTACCTGTTCCGCGAAGAAGCCGGCCTCAACCTGCCGCGCTCCACCCGCGAAATGATCAACGTTAAAGCCCCGTTGGTTGCACGTAGCAACCTCAAGCCGGGTGACCTGGTGTTCTTTGCCACCAATGGTCGCGGCCGTGTCAGTCACGCCGGGATCTACCTGGGCGACGATCAGTTCATCCACTCCAGCAGCCGCCGCAGCGGTGGCGTGCGCATCGACAAGCTCGGTGATCGCTACTGGAGCAAGACCTTTATCGAAGCCAAGCGCGCATTGGCCATGGCACCGACCGCGACCACCATTTCGCGCAACTGATCATCGGCCTTGCGGTATCACGGCGACGTAGCTGAAAAGCGTGTCGCCGTGCGTGTTTACAGAAAGCGTCTAATCTAAATTCTCAACTATTTTCCGGCCCACCGCCGGACGGCTTCAGACAGGATGTTCTGACCATGGCGATGAAGGCGCGCTTCGCTCTACTTTCCCTGCTGGCACTGCTCGGTGCCTGCTCCAGCCATGCCCCGACCCCGCCCAGGGTGGTCGAGCCAGTCGTCATGGCGCCTCAGGTATATTTCTCTCCGGTTGCTGAAGATGTGCTGTTCCGTGCCTTGGGCCTGGTCGGCACGCCTTATCGCTGGGGCGGTAACACACCGGACTCGGGTTTTGATTGCAGTGGCTTGATCGGTTACGTCTATCGCGATGCCGCCGGCATTGCCCTGCCGCGCACCACCCGTGAAATGATCGGCGTACGCGCACCCACTATCGACCGTGGCGCCTTGCAGTCCGGGGACCTGGTGTTCTTTGCTACCAATGGTGGTTCGCAAGTCAGCCATGCTGGTATCTATGTCGGCGAAGGCCGTTTCGTGCATGCCCCGTCTGCGGGTGGAACCGTGCGTCTGGATTACCTGTCCAACAGCTACTGGAACAAAACCTACCTCAATGCCAAGCGGGTGCTGGCACCGACCCACCTGGCGCGTAACCCCTGACCTTGCGAGGTAGGCGATGACGGCACAAACGCTTTACCTCGACGATGCTCTCTACCACTACCTGCAAGCGGTATCTCTTCGCGAGACACCGTTGCTGGCGCGCTTGCGCGCGCAAACCCAGGCGCTGCCCGAGGCGCGCTGGCAGGTGGCGCCGGAACAAGGGCAGTTGCTGGCGCTGCTGGTGCGTTTGATCGGTGCGCAGCGGGTGATCGAGGTCGGTACCTTCACCGGATACAGCGCACTGTGCATGGCCCAGGCCATGGAGCAGGGGCAGTTGTTGTGCTGCGATCTGCCGGGTAGCTACAACGCCATCGCCTGGCGCTATTGGCGGGAG
>JBOICD010000227.1:0-6158 GCA_050739855.1 Pseudomonas sp. | reverse complement strand
CACAGCAAGCCGGGCGTGAAGTTGCTTGAAGCCGCAGGCAGCGTCATCTTTGCCTGGGCGTGATGGCCCACTTAGTCACTCGGGCTTTCGCTGTGTCCGCTAGAGAAGCGCTGATCGCCTCACGATACTTGGCATAGACCTCCCGATCGAAACGATACAGCCCCCCTACCACGCTCAAGACCATATCGCGCTGGGTCTGTGTCCAGAAATCAAAATCGCGGGTTTCCACTGACAATCCGACATTCATGCCAAACACAACCAGGAGAATATCGCCCGACGGGGTCTTTTCGCAGGGCACGGCGACAAAATCAGACAGTGCCCCTCCATTTTCTCCATTGCTGAAGAAGCGGTCGGCATACTCGGTTTGTCCGATGCTGCCAATGGCGAGCTCCACCATGTCGGCCAACTCAGCGGTCCCAACATTCCCTACGACAGTAGCCGCGATGCCTTGCAGCTCATCGGCTGAAGTAATCACCCGCGGTGGCTCGGTTATCAGACTCAACAACTGGCAACCGTGTTTTTCCAGGCGGTTTCGGTAGCGATCCATCCAGCTCTTCCAATGCACCTTGGCATCATAGGCATTGCTGGCAAACATGCGTGCCTGCATAAGCAGATCGAGTGCGTCCTGACGCTCTTCCTTGGTCATTCCTGACGCGAAAGTGATAATGGCATTTTCAGCCATATAGGCTTCCAGCGATGTATTGAAGTCCATCGATTCCTCTCTGTCGCTTACCTTTTTTGTGAACCGACACAGTGAAATTTGCTGAACCAACAGAGCAGCTGGATTGGCTTCCGTGCCACCTGACAAATCTGTAATCTGCCGCTCAGATTTCTGACAGTCGTCGCTCGCTATGGTCATGCCACCCTCGCTTATGGATTGGCAACCCCATGCTTGCAAACCCGACTCGCCGTACCTTCGTCAAAGGCTTCGCCGCCGCTAGTGCCTTGGCCGGGCTCGGCCTCTGGCGCCTGCCGGCCTTCGCCGCCGGCTCGCCCTTTGGCAATGAACTGAGCGGCCGCGATTTCGAACTGTTCATCGGCCAGACCCCGGTCAACATCACCGGTCGCCCGCGCACGGCGCTGACCATCAACAACAGCCTGCCAGGCCCGGTGCTGCGTTGGCGCGAAGGCGACACCGTGACCCTGCGCGTACGCAACCGCCTGGACGAACCCACCTCGCTGCATTGGCACGGCATCATCCTGCCGGCCAACATGGACGGAGTCCCAGGCCTGAGTTTTGCCGGTATCGAACCGGGTGGCGATTACCTCTATCAGTTCACCCTGCAGCAGAGCGGCACCTACTGGTATCACAGCCATTCCGGCTTGCAGGAGCAGGCCGGGGTATACGGGGCAATCGTCATCGAGCCGAAAGTGCCCGAACCTCATCACTACCAACGCGACTATGTGCTGTTGCTCAGCGACTGGAGCGACCAGGCCCCCGACGCGCTGATGGCGACCCTGAAAAAGCAGTCCGACGCCTTCAACTACCACAAGCGTACAGTCGGTGATTTCATCGATGACGTGGCCCTGCACGGCTGGTCGAAGACCGTGGCCGAGCGCAAGGGCTGGGCCGAGATGCGCATGAGCCCGACCGACCTTGCCGACATCAGCGCGGCAACCTACACCTACCTGCTCAACGGCCAGCCACCGGACGGCAACTTCACCTGCCTGTTCCAGCCCGGTGAAACCGTGCGTCTGCGCCTGATCAACGGCTCGGCGATGAGCTACTTCGACTTCCGCATCCCAGGCCTGAAGCTGACGGTAATCGCCGCCGATGGCATGCCGGTGCAGCCGGTCAGCGTCGACGAACTGCGCATCGCCGTGGCCGAAACCTACGACGTGCTGGTGACAGTGGGCGACTTGCCTGCCTATACCCTGTATGCCCAGAGCATGGACCGCACCGGCTACGCCCGCGGCACCCTGGCGCGCAGTGCCGGGCTCAGCGCGCCGGTGCCCGCCCCCGACCCGCGGCCGATCCTGACCATGGCCGACATGGGCCACGGTGGCATGGACGCCATGGCCGGCATGGATCACAGCCAGATGGGTGGTATGGATCATGCTGCCATGAGCGGCATGCAGAGCCACCCGGCCAGCGAAACCGGTAATCCGCTGGTCGACATGCAGACCATGAGCCCCAAACCCAACCTCGCCGACCCGGGCATTGGCCTGCGCAACAACGGCCGCCGGGTGCTGACCTACGCCGACCTGAAAAGCACCTTTGCCGACCCGGACGGTCGCGAACCGTCGCGCGAGATCGAACTGCACCTGACCGGCCACATGGAGCGCTTCGCCTGGTCGTTCAACGGCATCAAGTTTTCCGACGCCGAGCCGCTGCGCCTGCGCTACGGCGAGCGCCTGCGCATCACCCTGGTCAACGACACCATGATGGCCCACCCGATTCACCTGCACGGCCTGTGGAGCGACCTGGAGGACGAACACGGACGCTTCCAGGTACGCAAGCACACCCTCGACATTCCGCCCGGCAGTCGCCGCAGCTACCGGGTCAGCGCCGACGCGCTGGGGCGCTGGGCCTACCACTGCCACCTGCTTTACCACATGGAGATGGGCATGTTCCGCGAGGTACGCGTCGATGAATGAAGTACTCAACCGCCCGCTGCTGGGCAGCCTGGCGCTGCTCGCCTTGCTGGCCAGTGAAGAAGTCCGGGCCCAGGGCATGGATCATGGCGCGATGAACCACGGTGCCATGAACCATGGCAGCATGAACCACGGCAGCATGAGCCAACCGCCCATGAACCATTCCGGCATGGACCACGGTGCCATGGGACACGGCCAGGCGCTGGACGTACCGCGCACACCGTTGCGGCCGATCACTGAAGCCGACCGCCGCGCCGCCTTCCCGCCCTTGCCCGGTCATCAGGTGCATGATCGGCAGGTCAACTGGGCGGTGATTGTCGAGCAGCTCGAATACCAGAACTTCGACAGCAGCAGCGCCCTGAACTGGAACGCCAACGCCTGGATCGGCGGCGATGTCGACCGCCTCTGGCTGCGTACCGAAGGCGAGCGTGAACAAGGCGTAACCCACAAGGCCGAACTGCAGGCGCTCTGGGGCCATGCCATCAGTCCCTGGTGGGAGCTGGTCGGCGGCCTGCGCCAGGACTTCAAACCGGCCAGTGGCCAGACCTGGGCGGCCTTCGGCATCCAGGGCATGCCGCTCTACGGTCTGGAGCTGGAAGCCACCGCCTACCTGGGTGAGCGGCAACAAACCGCGCTGCGCCTGGAGAGCAGTTACGCTATCCTGCTGACCAACCGCTGGATTCTCGAACCGTCGCTGGAGGCCAACTTCTATGGTCGTAACGATGCCAGCCGCGACCAGGGCAGTGGCCTTGCCGACAGTGAGATCGGCCTGCGTCTGCGTTATGAGATCACCCGCGGTTTTGCCCCTTATCTGGGCGTCAGTTTCAACCGGAGCTACGGCAATGCCGCCGAACAGATCCGTGACGACCATGGCGATATCGGCCAGACCCGTCTGGTCGCCGGTGTCCGCCTGCGTTTCTAGTATTGGAGAAGCACCATGTTGAGCAAGAAAATCGTCGCCTTCGGCCTGCTGGCCCTGAGCACCCTGGCCCAGGCCGGACAGACCATCGATGTCTACCGCGACCCCAACTGCGGCTGCTGCAAGGAGTGGATCAGTCACCTGCGCGACAACGGTTTCACCGTCAACGATCATGTCGAACCGAACATGAGCGCGGTCAAGCAGCGTCTGGGCGTGGCGCCACGCCTGGCGTCGTGCCACACCGGGGTGATCGACGGCAAGTTCGTCGAGGGTCATGTGCCGGCTGAGCAGGTCAAGCTACTGGCCAAGCGTTCCGACTTGCGCGGCCTGGCGGTACCGGGCATGCCGATGGGCTCGCCCGGCATGGAAATGGGTGACCACAAGGATGCCTACCAGGTGATCGGCCTGACCCAGGACGGTCGCGACGAAGTGGTCGCCAACTATTGATCAGCACTGAATGTTGAGCGAGTGGGCGCTGTTTTTCAGCGCCTTTGGCGCGGCAACCCTGTTGCCGCTGCAATCGGAAGCCGTGCTGGTGGGCTTGCTGCTGCGCGATCCACAGGCTGTGTTCAGCCTGCTGCTGATCGCCACCGCCGGCAATGTACTGGGCTCGATCGTCAACTGGCTGCTGGGCCGTGGCATCGAACACCTGCGTGACCGGCGCTGGTTTCCCTTCAAGCAGGCGCAACTGGACAAGGCTCAGCAACGCTACCAGCGCTACGGCCAGTGGTCTCTGCTGCTGAGCTGGATGCCGGTGATCGGCGACCCGTTGACCCTGATCGCCGGGATCATGCGCGAACCCTTCTGGCGCTTTGTCGTGCTGGTCACGATTGCCAAGGCTGGGCGTTACGCCGTGCTGGCCCTGCTGACCCTGGGCTGGCTGGGGCGCTAGCGCCCCCAGATCTGCGCTTCGGTCCAGCCCAGTTCGGCAAAGTCCTGGGCACGCAGGTGCGCTTCGTCTTCGCAGAAAAACTCGTCCAGCTGAGGCGGTCGCACTGAAGTGTCACTGAGCATGGCATGCACCTGCCCGCGGTGATGGATCTGGTGCTCGAACAGGTGGGACAACAGGCGCAATCGTTGTTCACGCTGGACCCAGTCGGGGCGCACGATGCTCACGTAACGCTGCAGCTCGTCATCGCGCAATTGGCTGCAGTAGGCGATCAGCCGGTGATCGGCCTGGGCCTGCTCGTCTTTGAGTGCCTCACAGCTGGAAAACGGCTCTTCGGGCTCGAAGAAACGCTCGCTGTCCGACTCTGGCGCCTCGCCCCGCTGTTCTGACTCCAGGGCATTGAGGTAGAACCAGTCCACCGTGAGGATGTGATTGAGAGTGGCCTTGAACGAGCCAAAGAAGCTGCAACGCGGCGCCACGAACTCGTCCTGGCTCAGCTGCAGACAGGCCTTGTAGAGCCTGTGGTTGGCCCAGCCGTTGTGGTAGGCCATGGTCAGCAAATGGTGCGAAAGCGGCTGCATGATCGACTCCTTCAACAGAAGCGTTGCAGTTGCATCTCCCGCAAACGGCTGAGGGTGCGCCGGAACGGGAACTCCAGATACCCTTGAGTGTAGAGCGCTTCAAGCGGAACCTCGGCTTCCAGGTACAGAGCGACCCGACGGTCGTAACATTCATCGACCAACGCGATGAAGCGCCGCACGCTGTCATCATGCACCGATAACCGCGGCAACTCCCGGTCGCCGGCCAGCACACGACTGGCCGCATCCTCGGTGCCCCGGGCAATCTTCGCTGGCCGCTGGCGGCCGCCCAGGGCGGGTACGTCGCCCACCAGGATGGCGGTGAAGCTGTCGCACAGCGCCATGAAATCCATGGCGGCCAAGGGTTGCTCGCACAGATCGGCGTAGCGGCACCAGATGACGGTGTCACTGCGCTGCACCACCTGAATCTGCCGCGAGCCCACCGGCAAGGGCTGATCGCTGCAGGGCTGTTCACCGCGCAACTGGGCAAAGACCCCGTCCAGGGCTTGGGACTGGCCCCGCTCGCGCACCCAGTAACGCTGTTGCGCGGCGCCTGGATGCAAGCGGTGATCCTGCTCACCGACCACTGCCTGCACCTGCATGTGCTGCTCGATGGCGGTAATCGCCGGCAGGAAGCGCTCACGATTGAAACCATCGCGGTACAACTGGTCGGGCGGCTGGTTGGAGGTGGCGACAATCACCACTCCGGCCTCGAACAGCACCTGGAACAGGCGCCCGAGAATGATCGCGTCGCCGATATCGTTGACGAACAACTCATCGAAGCACAGCACGCGGATCTCTTCGGCCAAGGACCGGGCCAGGGCCTGCAAGGGGTCGGCGGTGCCATTGAGCTGGAACAGACGTTGATGCACCCAACGCATGAAGTGGTGAAAATGCTGACGCCGGGCCGGCACCTGCAAGCAGCGGTGGAACTGGTCCATCAGCCAGGTCTTGCCGCGCCCCACCGGGCCCCAGAGATAGACGCCCTGCGGGGTTTCGCCACGTTGCAGGGCCTCGAAACAGCGTTGCAAAGCACTGGCAGCTTGTAGTTGGGCCGGGTCGCTGACAAAACCATCGCGGTCGATGGCCTGCTGGTAGCGCTGCAGGGGGGACTGCTCGGTGAAGCAGGTCATGAAACGTGCCTGAGGTGAAAGGGCTCCATTCTGGCGATGAACAG
>JBOICD010000226.1:0-6203 GCA_050739855.1 Pseudomonas sp. | reverse complement strand
TTCGTCGAAGCCATAAAACTGCATGAACGCCTGCAGCAAGGGTGGGCCGATGAAGTGCTCCAGGCGTGCCAGGTCCGGCTCATCGATGCCGAGCTTGGCCAGGGCGTACTGGATCGAGCGGGTAATACCCAGGCGCGGGTCGGTCAGGGTACCGTCGAGGTCGAAGAGGATGTTTTGCTGGTGCATGACTGTCTCGATAAGGGCTGTAGGCACGTTCACTCAGGCAGGTGGTAGCCTTCGGCAAGGTGCTGGTCTTTGAGTTTCACGTAGTTGCTGGCGCTATAGGGAAAGAACGCACGTTCTTTCTCGGTCAGGGCACGGGCCTGTTTCACCGGGCTGCCGACATAGAGAAAGCCACTTTCCAGGCGCTTGCCAGGTGGAACCAGGCTACCTGCACCGATGATTACTTCGTCTTCAACCACCGCGCCATCCATGATGGTACTGCCCATGCCGACCAGGATCCGGTTGCCCAGGGTGCAGCCGTGCAGCATGACTTTGTGACCAATGGTTACTTCATCGCCGATCAGCAACGGGAAACCGTCCAGATTGAACGGTCCAGCGTGGGTAATATGCAGCACGCTGCCATCCTGCACGCTGGTGCGTGCGCCGATGCGGATTCGGTGCATATCGCCGCGGATCACCGTCAGTGGCCATACCGAGCTGTCTGCGCCAATCTCGACATCACCCAGGACCACGGCGCTGCGGTCGACGAATGCGCGTTCGCCCAAACGCGGTGAATGGTTCTGGAAGCTGCGGGTGGCCATGATAGGGGTTCTCTTTGGTATTGATAGGGCTGCGGTCGGCGTCGATTGTAATTAAGATGGTCCCATGTTTCTTCTGCCAAGGTGTTTAACCGTGAGTGCGAACAACCCGTTACTGCAGTCTTATGACTTGCCGCCCTTCTCGGCGATCCGTGCCGAGCATGTGCAGCCGGCGATTGAACAGATCCTGGCCGACAACCGTACCGCCATTGCCGACATCCTCAAGACCCAGGGCCAGAATCCAAGCTGGGCCGGTCTGGTGCTGGCCATGGACGAACTCAACGACCGCCTGGGCGCTGCCTGGAGCCCGGTCAGCCATCTCAACGCGGTGTGCAACAGCGCCGAGCTGCGCGAAGCCTACGAGGCCTGTCTGCCGGCATTGAGCGCGTATGCCACCGAACTTGGCCAGAACCGTGAGCTGTTCCAGGCCTACGAAGCGCTGATCGCCAGCCCTGAAGCGGTGGGCTTCGATGTCGCGCAAAAGACTATTCTCGAACACGCCCTGCGTGACTTCCGCCTGTCGGGTATCGACCTGCCGGCCGATCAGCAGCAGCGTTATGCGCAAGTGCAGAGCAAGCTCAGCGAACTGGGCAGCCGCTTCTCCAATCAGTTGCTCGATGCCACCCAAGCCTGGACCAAGCACGTCGCCGACGAAGCGGCGCTGGCCGGGCTGACCGATTCGGCCAAGGCGCAGATGTCTGCCGCCGCCCAGGCCAAGGGCCTCGACGGCTGGCTGATCAGCCTGGAATTCCCCAGCTACTACGCGGTGATGACCTACGCCGAAGACCGCGCCCTGCGCGAAGAGATCTACGCCGCCTACTGCACCCGCGCCTCCGATCAGGGCCCGAATGCCGGTCAGTTCGACAACGGCCCGGTGATGCGCGAGATCCTCGACCTGCGTCAGGAACTGGCCGAGCTGCTTGGTTACGCCAACTTTGCCGAGTTGAGCCTGGCCACCAAAATGGCCGAGTCCAGCGATCAGGTGCTGAGCTTCCTGCGTGACCTGGCCAAGCGCAGCAAACCGTTCGCCGCCCAGGATCTGGTCCAGCTCAAGGCCTATGCTGCCGAGCAGGGTTGCCCGGACCTGCAGAGCTGGGACAGCGGTTTCTACGGCGAAAAACTCCGTGAGCAGCGCTACAGCGTTTCCCAGGAAACGTTGCGCGCCTACTTCCCGATCGACAAGGTGCTTTGCGGCCTGTTCGCCATCGTCCAGCGCCTGTACGGCATCGAGATCGCCGAGCTCAAGGGTTTCGATACCTGGCATCCAGACGTGCGCCTGTTCGAGATCAAGGAGCACGGCCAACACGTCGGGCGTTTCTTCTTCGACCTTTACGCCCGCGCCAACAAGCGCGGCGGCGCCTGGATGGACGGCGCCCGTGATCGTCGCCGTACCGAAGCAGGCGTGCTGCAGAGCCCGGTGGCCAACCTGGTGTGCAACTTCACCCCGGCAGCACCCGGCAAGCCGGCGCTGCTGACTCACGACGAAGTCACCACCCTGTTCCACGAGTTTGGTCATGGCCTGCATCACCTGTTGACCCGCATCGATCATGCCGGGGTTTCCGGGATCAATGGCGTGGCCTGGGATGCGGTCGAGCTGCCAAGCCAGTTCATGGAAAACTGGTGCTGGGAGCCGGAAGGCCTGGCGCTGATCTCCGGTCATTACGAAACCGGCGCAGCCCTGCCCCAGGACCTGCTGGAGAAGATGCTGGCGGCGAAGAACTTCCAGTCCGGGCTGATGATGGTCCGTCAGCTGGAGTTCTCGCTGTTCGACTTCGAACTGCATGCCAGCCATGGCGACGGCCGCAGCGTACTGGAGGTGCTCGAAGGCATTCGCGACGAGGTTTCGGTCATGCGTCCACCGGCGTACAACCGCTTCCCCAACAGCTTTGCGCATATCTTCGCCGGCGGTTATGCCGCGGGTTACTACAGCTACAAATGGGCTGAAGTGCTCTCGGCCGATGCCTTCTCGCGTTTCGAGGAAGAAGGCGTGCTCAATGCTGAAACCGGCCGCGCGTTCCGTGAAGCGATCCTGGCCCGTGGCGGCTCCCAGGAGCCAATGCTGCTGTTCGTCGACTTCCGTGGCCGTGAGCCGTCAATCGATGCACTCTTGCGCCACAGTGGCTTGAGTGAGGAAGCGGCGGCATGAGTGATGGGCCTGTGATAACCAAGAAACGCTTCATCGCCGGGGCGGTCTGCCCGGCGTGCAGCGAGCCGGACAAGCTGATGATGTGGAGCGAAGACAGCGTTCCGCATCGTGAGTGCGTGGCCTGCGGGTTCTCCGACACCCTCAATGAACAGGGGTTGTCGGTGCCCAAAGAGCTGGGTACCCGAGTCAACAAGGTCGAGGTCAAACCGGCCGAGGCGAAGGTGCAGACCGTTCAGTTCTTCCCTAATCCCAAGCTGAAAAAGCCGGCCGACTAAGGCTGTCGCGGCGCCCCGATAGCACGTCGGGGCGCCGATCTGCGGTAGTTAAATAGACGAGTTTGTACACTCCCTGGCGGTAGGTTGCGGGTCCTGCCATGCATTCAAGGAGTGAGTCATGACCCGTCCCAACCCCCTGCTACAGCCATTCGACCTGTTCCCCTACGCAAGCGTACAAGTAGAGGACCTTCAGCCCGCAATACAGCAAATTGTCGAAGACAGCCGCAGCGCGTTGGCGCTAATCATCGAGCGTGAGGCCGATCAGCTGCGTTCCTTTGCCAGGGAACAGGGCTGCGACGATCTTCAGCCTTGGGACTATGAGTTTTATGCACAGAAGATGCGCCAGCATGAGGGGCGCGATCCAGATCAAGCCTTGCGCGAATACTTTTCGTTCGAAACGGCCCTGAGCGGGCTGATTGGATTGGTCGAGCAGTTGTATGGCATATCGATTAAAAAGGTTGCGGCTGAAGTCTGGGACACGCAAGTACAGGTGTTGCAAATTACCGAAGCCGGGGATGTTCTAGGGCATATTTACCTTGACGCTTTCGTCCGTCCAGGAAGCCGGCCTGGCCGTGGTCACTTGCCATTCGCAATCGACATGTTGATGCCGATGGTACTTTGTCGCGACCTGTTGCGGTCTTGTTCTGTTACCTCGAATCAGGCGGGATGCCGTTAGGGCACAAGGATCTGCGTAAACTGTTCCACGAATTTCATCATTGCCTCCATCAGGTACTGATGAGCAACGCCAATAGGCGTTTAAACAGTATTCATGGAGTGGGCCACGACTTTTCGGAGTTCGCCGGCAAGCTTCTGGAACAATGGTGCTGGTCAGCCCAGAGCATGCAATCTGTATCCACGCACCGAACCGGCGGCGAGCGCGCGTCTCTGGCTGAAGTGCAGCGCTGGCCGTGCGCAATCAATCGTCAGCGCCGACTGACAGCTCAGCGGTACTGGAAACTTGAATTCACCCCAGGTACTGTACATAAAAACAGTATTCGGGGGTTTCTATTGATGTTCACTCCTCAAGGACCGCTACGGGGACGTGGCACCACCAACAACCCCCACAACCGCTTCGCCCCTCATCGCTCGGTAGTCGAGGATGACGGCTGGTACCAGGAAGTGCCGCTGACCCAAGGTACCGAGGTGCGAAGCGAAACCGCCAAGACCATCATCACCCGTAACAACTCTCCCGACCTGCCCTTCGACCGCTCGATCAATCCCTATCGCGGTTGTGAGCACGGCTGCATTTACTGTTATGCGCGGCCCAGCCATGCCTATTGGGACTTGTCCCCCGGGCTGGACTTCGAAACCAAGCTGATCGCCAAGACCAACGCCGCCGACGTGCTGGAGCAGCAATTGAGCAAGCCAGGCTATGTCTGCGCGCCGATCAATCTGGGGTCCAACACCGACCCTTACCAGCCCATCGAACGCGAGCAGAAGCTGACCCGACGCCTGCTCGAAGTACTGCTGCGCTATCGTCATCCGGTCACCATCGTCACCAAGGGCTCGCTGATCCTGCGTGACCTGGACCTGCTCGCCGAGCTGGCGCAGCAGCGTCTGGTGGCCGTGATGATCAGCCTCACCACGCTCGATGACGAGCTCAAACGCACCCTGGAGCCGCGCGCCGCAGCACCCAAGGCTCGGTTGCGGGCAATTCGCGTACTCAGCGAGGCAGGTATCCCGGTGGGGGTGTTGTGTTCGCCGATGATCCCGATGATCAACGACAGCGAGCTGGAGCATCTGCTGGAAGCCGCCAAGGCCAATGGTGCCCTGAGTGCTGCCTACATGATGTTGCGCCTGCCGCTGGAGGTCGCGCCATTGTTTGAGCAGTGGTTGCACGATCATTACCCGCAACGGGCCAACCATGTCCTGAGCCTGATCCGCCAGAGTCGTGGCGGCGAGTTGTACGACAGCCGCTTTGGTGCGCGCATGCGCGGCGAAGGCGTATTTGCCGAGTTGTTGGCGCAGCGCTTCAGCAAGGCGATTCGCCGATTCGGGTTGAACCAGCGTGAAGGCTACTCGCTTGATTGCACTGCCTTTTGTCCGCCAGGCAGGCAGATGTCACTGCTCTGATTTCATTTCGCCGAGTAGCGTAAAAATTCAGCCAACAATTGATGTGATTGTTAGTGCGCGCAAGTCATCCAAATGTCATGCGCTGTTTGAATCATCAACCCGGTAAAATGGACTTAACCTAAAACGTCAAAGAGGATGAAGCATGCCCGTCAAGGACCCATCCAAGGCCGTTCCGGAAGTACCCGCCGAGAGCGCTGATGCCGCCCTGAAGCATATCGTCGACGGCTTTCTGCGGTTTCACCACGACGTCTTCCCTGAACAGCAGGAGCTGTTCAAGAAGCTCGCCACCGCACAAACGCCTCGTGCGATGTTCATCACCTGTGCCGACTCGCGCATCGTGCCCGAGTTGATTACCCAGAGCTCCCCCGGCGATCTGTTCGTCACCCGCAACGTGGGCAACGTCGTCCCCCCCTACGGGCAGATGAACGGCGGTGTATCCACCGCAATCGAATATGCGGTCCTGGCCCTCGGCGTACACCACATCATCATTTGTGGTCACTCCGATTGTGGTGCCATGCGCGCGGTACTCAATCCCCAGAGCCTTGAGAAGATGCCGACGGTCAAGGCCTGGCTGCGCCATGCCGAAGTCGCCCGTACCGTGGTCGAGGACAACTGCTCCTGCGGCAGCGAGCATGAAAGCATGCAGGTACTGACCAAGGAAAACGTCATAGCCCAGCTGCACCACCTGCGCACTCACCCTTCGGTAGCGTCGCGCCTGGCGGCCGGTCAGCTGTACATCCATGGCTGGATCTATGACATCGAAACCAGCCAGATCGAGGCTTACGACGCCGCCAGTGACAGTTTTCTGCCCTTGGCCGCAGGCCAGCCAATCCCCTGCGCTACCCCGAGAGGACGCTACTAAGCGTCCCTGGTGCGGCCGGTTCAAGCTGGATTGGGCGCGTGACACTATCGCGGGGCAAGCCCGCTCCCACCGAGATCACTTGTGGG
>JBOICD010000225.1:0-6209 GCA_050739855.1 Pseudomonas sp. | reverse complement strand
CTCCCACAGAATCCCCACTGTGGGAGCGGGCTTGCCCCGCGATCCAGTCTAGAGACTCGGAGCACCGCACATGACCCTTGCAGTCCAGTTCACCGATGTTTCCCGCAACTTTGGCGAGGTCAAGGCCGTAGACCGGGTGTCCATCGACATCCATGACGGCGAATTTTTCTCCATGCTCGGCCCCTCGGGCTCAGGCAAAACCACCTGCCTGCGCCTGATTGCCGGCTTCGAACAACCCAGCGCCGGTTCCATCCGTATCCACGGCGCCGAAGCGGCCGGATTGCCGCCGTACCAACGCGACGTCAACACGGTATTCCAAGACTACGCCCTGTTCCCGCACATGAATGTGCTCGATAACGTCGCCTACGGCCTGAAGGTCAAGGGTGTGGGCAAACAGGAACGCCTGAGCCGAGCCGAAGACGCCCTGAGCATGGTCGCCCTGGGCGGTTACGGACAGCGCAAGCCGGCGCAGCTTTCCGGCGGCCAGCGCCAGCGGGTGGCCCTGGCCCGCGCACTGGTCAACCGCCCGCGCGTGCTGCTGCTCGACGAACCCCTGGGCGCACTGGATCTGAAGCTGCGCGAACAGATGCAGGGCGAGCTGAAAAAACTGCAGCGCCAGCTGGGCATCACCTTCATTTTCGTCACCCATGACCAGACCGAAGCGCTGTCGATGTCCGATCGGGTCGCAGTGTTCAATCGCGGCCGCATCGAGCAGGTCGACACGCCGCGCAATCTTTATATGAAACCGGCCACCACGTTCGTTGCCGAGTTCGTCGGTACTTCCAACGTGCTGCGTGGTGAACTGGCGGCGCAGCTGAACGGCAGCCAACTGCCTTTCTCGATTCGCCCGGAACACATTCGCCTGGGCGAGCAACCCGCCGCCAGCGATGAAGTCCAGATCAGCGGCCTGCTGCACGATATCCAGTACCAGGGCAGCGCCACCCGCTACGAGCTGAAGCTCGACAATGGCCAGCTGCTCTGTGTCAGCCAGGCCAACAATCAATGGCAGCAGCACGCCACGTCCTGGCAGACCGGCCAACGCCTGCAGGCCCGCTGGGCACGGGAAGCGATGACCTCACTGCAGGAAACCGTATTGAACGAGGGCCAGTAAGATGAACCTGGCCCTGCGACGCTTCTCCAACCTGCTCTACCGGCGCCCCAATCTCTACCTGGCGCTGTTGCTGGTCCCGCCACTGATCTGGTTCGGGGCCATCTACCTCGGTTCGTTGCTGGGCCTGCTCTGGCAGGGTTTCTATACGTTCGACGATTTCACCATGGCGGTCACCCCGGTGTTAACCCTGGCCAACTTCGCCGCCCTGTTCAATCCGTCGAACTTCGACATCATCCTGCGCACGCTGGGCATGGCCATCGCCGTGTCGATCGCCAGCGCCACCCTGGCGTTTCCGATCGCCTACTACATGGCGCGCTACACCAGCGGCAAGACCAAGGCATTTTTCTACATCGCGGTGATGATGCCGATGTGGGCCAGCTATATCGTCAAAGCCTATGCCTGGACCTTGCTGCTGGCCAAAGGCGGCGTGGCCCAGTGGTTCGTCCAGCAGCTCAGCCTGGAACCTTTGCTGCAGTTCATTCTTGGCGTTCCCGGGGTCGGCGGCAGCACCCTGTCGACCTCGCACCTGGGGCGCTTTCTGGTGTTTGTCTACATCTGGCTGCCGTTCATGATCCTGCCTGTCCAGGCCGCGCTGGAACGCTTGCCGCCATCGCTGCTGCAAGCTTCGGCGGACCTCGGCGCCAAGCCCCGGCAAACCTTCATGCAGGTCATCCTGCCGCTCTCGGTGCCGGGCATCGCCGCCGGTTCCATCTTCACCTTTTCACTGACCCTGGGCGATTTCATCGTGCCGCAACTGGTCGGCCCGCCTGGCTACTTCATTGGCAGCATGGTCTACGCTCAGCAGGGCGCGATCGGCAACATGCCGATGGCCGCAGCCTTCACCCTGGTACCGATCGTGCTGATCGCCATCTACCTGTCCATGGTCAAACGCCTGGGGGCTTTCGATGCACTCTGAACAAGCGTCCTGGGGCCTGCGCCTGGCGGCCTGGGGTGGGTTAGTGTTCCTGCACTTCCCGATCCTGATCATCTTTCTGTATGCCTTCAACACCCAGGATGCGGCGTTCAGCTTCCCGCCTCAGGGCTTTACCCTGAAGTGGTTCAGCGTGGCTTTTTCCCGGCCCGATGTGCTGGAATCAATCACTCTGTCGCTGCAGGTCGCCTGCCTGGCCACCCTGATCGCCCTGGTGCTGGGCACCCTGGCGTCGGCGGCGCTGTACCGGCGCAGTTTCTTCGGCAAGGAAAGCATCTCGCTGATGCTGATCCTGCCGATCGCGCTGCCCGGGATCATCACCGGTATCGCCCTGCTTTCGGCGTTCAAGACCCTGGGCATCGAGCCAGGCATTTTCACCATCGTCGTTGGCCACGCGACGTTCTGCGTGGTGATCGTCTACAACAACGTCATCGCCCGCCTGCGCCGCACCTCCCATAGCCTGATCGAAGCCTCGATGGACCTCGGTGCCGACGGCTGGCAGACCTTCCGTTTCATCATCCTGCCCAACCTCGGCTCGGCCCTGTTGGCGGGCGGCATGCTGGCCTTTGCCCTGTCGTTCGATGAAATCATCGTCACCACCTTCACCGCCGGCCACGAACGCACCCTGCCGATCTGGTTGCTCAACCAGCTCAGCCGGCCGCGGGACGTGCCGGTAACCAATGTGGTCGCCATGCTGGTGATGCTGGTGACCATGCTGCCGATCCTCGGCGCCTACTACCTGACCCGCGGCGGCGAAAGCGTTGCCGGCAGCGGCAAATAACATTAGGAGGACTTAAATCATGCAAACCCGACTGCTGATCAATGGCCAACTGGTTGCTGGCGAAGGCAACGCGCTGGCAGTACTCAACCCGGCGCTGGGCAGCGTGCTGGTGGAGATCAACGAGGCCAGCGAGTCGCAGATCGATGCCGCCGTGTGCGCCGCCGACCATGCCTTCACTGGCTGGTCGCAGACCACGCCCAAGGAACGCTCGCTGCTGTTGCTGAAACTGGCGGACAGCATCGAGGCCCATGGTGAGGAACTGGCCCGGCTGGAATCGGACAACTGTGGCAAACCCTATGCGGCGGCGCTCAACGACGAGATCCCGGCAATTGCCGATGTGTTTCGCTTCTTCGCCGGAGCCACCCGCTGCCTGGGCGGATCGGCCGCCGGCGAGTACCTGCCGGGGCATACTTCGATGGTCCGCCGCGACCCGCTTGGTGTAGTCGCTTCCATCGCACCCTGGAACTACCCGCTGATGATGGTCGCCTGGAAGATCGCCCCGGCCCTGGCAGCGGGCAACACAGTGGTGCTCAAACCTTCGGAACAGACACCCCTCACCGCCCTGCGCCTGGCGCAACTGGCCGCCGAGCTGTTTCCCGCCGGCGTGCTGAATATCCTCTTTGGCCGTGGACCGAGTGTCGGCACGCCGCTGGTTAGCCACCCGAAAGTGCGCATGGTGTCGCTGACCGGTTCCATCCCCACCGGCGCCAACATCATCGCCAGCACCGCCGAGAGCGTGAAGCGCATGCACATGGAGTTGGGCGGCAAGGCGCCGGTGATCATTTTCGACGATGCCGATATCGATGCCGCCGTCGAAGGCATCCGCACCTTCGGCTTCTACAACGCTGGTCAGGACTGTACCGCTGCCTGCCGTATCTATGCCCAGAGCGGCATCTACGAGCAGTTCGTGGAAAAGCTCGGCAAGGCCGTGGCCAGTATCAAGCATGGCCTGCAAAACGACCCGGCCACCGAACTGGGCCCGCTGATTACCGCCCAGCACCGCGACCGGGTGGCAGCCATGGTCGAGCGGGCCATCGCCCAGCCACATATTCGCCTGATCACCGGTGGCAAGGCGGTGGCCGGTGATGGCTTCTTCTTTGAGCCCACGGTGCTGGCCGATGCGCAACAGAATGACGAAATCGTCCGCCGCGAAGTGTTCGGGCCGGTGGTTTCGGTGACCCGTTTCGATGACGAGGCTCAGGCCCTGGCCTGGGCCAATGACTCGGACTACGGCCTGGCCTCCTCGCTCTGGACCGCTGATGTCGGCCGCGCCCACCGTGTCTCGGCACGCCTGCAATACGGCTGTACCTGGGTCAACACGCACTTTATGCTGGTCAGCGAAATGCCCCACGGCGGCCAGAAACGCTCTGGCTATGGCAAGGATATGTCCCTGTACGGGCTGGAAGATTACACCTGCATTCGGCATGTGATGTTCAAACACTAAGGTAAGGAAACCCATGGAGATAACCCGACGCGACTTCATCAATGGCGTCGCTATCGGCATAGCAGCGGGGCTGACCCCGCTGCAACTGCTGCAAGCGGCCGAAAGCGGGCGCTACTACCCGCCAGCATTGACCGGCCTGCGTGGCAGCCATGTCGGCGCCTTTGAAGTCGCGCACCAGATGGGCTGGGAGAAAAAAAGCTTCGTCACCGACGCCTTGCCGATCAGCGAGGAATACGACCTGGTGGTGGTCGGTGGTGGCATCAGCGGGCTGTCGGCGGCGTTCTTCTATCGGGAACAACACCCAGAGGCGAAAATCCTCATCCTTGAAAACCACGACGACTTTGGCGGTCACGCCAAGCGCAATGAGTTCAGCGCCGGTGGGCGGATGATTATCGGCTACGGCGGTAGCGAAGCCTTCCAGTCACCCAATCACCTGTACAGCGCCGAGGTCAACGGCCTGCTGAAAAAGCTCGGGGTGGATATCAAGCGTTTTGAAACGGCCTTCGATCGCAGTTTCTATCCGGGCCTGGGTCTGTCGCGCGGGGTGTTCTTCGACAAGGAGAGCTTCGGCGAAGACAAACTGGTGACCGGCGACCCGACGCCCATGGTTGCCGACGACATTGCCCCCGGGCAGCTCAATGCCCGTTCGATCCGCGACTTCATCAACGATTTCCCCTTGCCCGAAAGCGACCGCAAGGCCTTGATCGACCTGCACGAAGCGCCCAGGGATTACCTGGCAGGCAAGTCACTGGAAGACAAGACCGCCTACCTGGAACGCACCAGCTACCGCGACTTCCTGCTCAAGGACGTCGGCCTGTCGGCGACCGCAGTGAAGTACTTCCAGGGCCGCACTAACGATTTCATGGCCTTGAGTATCGATACCGTGGCGGCCGCTGATGCCTACTACGTCGGTTTTCCCGGCTTTGGCGCGATGAACCTGGAGCCTATCAGCGAAGAAGCCCAGGCGGAAATGGAAGAGCCCTACATCTATCACTTCCCTGATGGCAACGCGTCGCTGGCACGCTTGCTGGTGCGCAGCCTGATACCGGCGGTGGCTCAGGGCAAGGACATGGAGGACATCGTCCTGGCCAACTTCGACTACAGCCGGCTCGACCGTGCCGGGCAACCCGTTCGCTTGCGCCTGAACAGCACGGCGGTCAGCGTAGGCAATGTCGATGGCGCAGTGAATATCGGCTACAGCCGGGACGGACAATTGGCTCAGGTACGAGGCAAGCACTGTGTGCTGGCTTGCTACAACATGATGATCCCGTACCTGCTGCGCGACCTGTCGACCGAGCAGGCGTTTGCCCTGAGCCAGAATGTGAAGTTTCCGCTGGTGTACACCAAGGTCATCGTGCGCAACTGGCAGGCCTTCCAGAAGCTTGGCGTGCATGAAATCTACGCCGCCACGCAACCCTATAGCCGGATCAAACTGGACTATCCGGTGAGCATGGGCGGTTACGAACACCCTCGCGATCCGGCGCAGCCGATCGGCTTGCACATGGTCTACGTACCGACCAGCCCTGACAGTGGCATGAACAGCCGTGACCAGGCACGCGCCGGGCGCGGGCGGCTGTATGGCACGCCATTTGAGACGCTGGAAAGCCAATTGCGTGAACAGCTGCAGCGCATGCTTGGGCCAGGCGGTTTCGACCACAACCAGGACATTCTGGCGATCACCGTCAACCGCTGGCCGCATGGTTATGCCTGCTTTACCAACACCCTGTACGACGATCCTGATCAGACCGAACAGTGGATGGAACTGGCGCGCAAGCCTGTGGGCAAGGTCAGCATCGCCAACTCGGATGCGGCCTGGAGTGCGTATGCGCATGCGGCGATTGATGAGGCATGGCGGGCTGTTGGAGAATTGGCTTAGTTACGCATCGCGGGGCAAGCCCGCTCCTACCGGTCAAGTGAAATCCCGGTGGGAGCGGGCTTGCCC
>JBOICD010000224.1:0-6220 GCA_050739855.1 Pseudomonas sp. | reverse complement strand
TCGCCACCTTCCGCTATTACGCCGAGCTTGCCGATCAGCTGGATGCCGGGCAGGACTGCCCGGTGGCACTGCCCAGTGACGATTTCGTCGCCCGGCTGCGGCGTGAGCCTTGTGGCGTGGTCGGGCTGATCGTGCCGTGGAATTTCCCCATGGTCACCACCGCGTGGAAACTGGCGCCAGCATTGGCCGCCGGCTGTTGCGTGGTGCTCAAGCCTTCGGAAGTGACGCCGCTGGCGGAGCTGGAGCTGGCCAGTGTGATTGCCGAAGCCGGATTGCCGGAGGGTGTGTTCAACCTGGTCTGCGGTACCGGCATTGCAGTGGGAGCAGCCCTGGCGGCCGATCCACGCATCGCCAAGGTTTCCTTTACCGGCAGCAATGCGGTGGGCGTGCAGGTCATGCAGCGGGCGGCGGAAACCGTCAAAGGCGTGAGCCTGGAGCTGGGCGGCAAATCGTCCTTGCTGGTGCTGGAAGCGGCAGACCTGGAACTGGCTGTGGAACTGGCCTGTATGGGCGGCTTCTTCAATGCCGGGCAGATGTGTTCGGCCACCAGCCGGGTGCTGGTCGTCGAAGCCTTGTATCCGGACTTTATCGCGCGGCTGAAGACGCGGGCTGAGGCGATTCGCGTCGGCGACCCGTTTGCTGGCGACAATGAAATGGGCGCATTGGTCAATCAGGTCCAGTATCAGCGCGTGCACAAGCACATCGTTGCCGGCCTGGAAGCCGGCGCCCGGCTGCTGTGTGGTGGTGCGCGGCCCGCAGAGCTGCCGTGCGGGTATTTCATCAGCCCCACGGTATTCACCGACGTGCCGCTGGACAGTGCACTGTGGCGTGAGGAAATCTTTGGACCGGTGCTTTGTGTGCGGCCGGTGGCCAGCGAAGCGCAAGCCGTGGCGCTGGCCAATGACAGCGAGTTCGGCCTGGTGGCCAGTGTGGTCAGTAGCGACCTGAGCGCCGAGCGCCGCCGAGCGGGTGGCCAACGCCCTTGAGGCCGGGCTGGTGTGGATCAATGCACCACAGGTGATCTTCCCGCAGACGGCCTGGGGTGGGTACAAGCAGAGCAGCATCGGGCGGGAGCTTGGGCCTTGGGGGTTGAGTGCCTTTCAGGAGATCAAGCATGTGGTGAGAGCGGTATAGACCTTTTCGCGGGTCATACCCACTCGTTGGTGGTCACTGATCGTGTGAGAAAACGAAATTTCCCACGACTGCTTAGGATGCTTCCTGCATCAATTCCTTTGCTGCCTTGGTAGCGTGCGCTGAAATTTGAGCTTGCCCAGGCTATTGCCTGGGCATCGCGCTCTGCTTTCACTTTTCAGCTTAAGGATAAGCGTATGTTCGCGTCGGCCAATGCTGCGCACTTCGCATTATTGATCCCTTCTGTCCGCAATGATTTCAAGGTGCTGGCCTTTGACGGTACTGAAACTATCAGTACCTTGTACGCAATCCAGGTCGAGCTGGTCAGCGAGTACCCTGACTTCGATCTTGAAAGCCTGCTCAGTCAGCCCGCGTTCCTTCAGTTTGGCCTGAATGGCGAAGGCATCCACGGGCGGATCGAAGATGTCAGGGTCGGCGAGCCCGGCACACGCCTGACCCGCTATCAGCTGACCCTGGTCCCGGCCCTGCATTACTTGCAGTTCAGCCACAACCAACGGATTTTCCAGCAGTTGACGGTGCCGCAGATCGTCGCCCAGGTGCTGCAGGGCCATGGCATTCAGGCCGATGCCTTTAGCTTCCATGTCAGCCCCCGGCCGGTGCGCGAATACTGCACGCAATATGGGGAAACTGACCTTGAACTAGTTGGTCGCCTGTGCAGTGAAGAAGGCATTGCCTGGCATCACCAGCACAGCCCGGACGGTCATCGGCTGGTGTTCACCGACGATCAGACCTTCTTTCCCAAACTGGGGGCAACCCCGTATCAGCAAGGCACCGGACAGGTGGCCGATCACCCGGTCATCAGCCAGTTCTCCCAGCGCTTCAGCAGCCGGACCACTACCGTCACCCGCCGAGACTACGACCTGAAACGCCCAAGCCGGTTAGTGGAGGACCACTCCACCGCCGAGTTCAAGCCGGCGCTTGAGGATTACCACTACCCCGCGTTGATCGACACCGAAGAACGCGGCAGGCAGCTCGCCCGCCGGGCTCTGGAGCGGCACCGCAGCGACTACCAGTTGGCCGAAGGCAAAAGCGATCAGCCGAGCCTGCGCAGCGGTCATTTCTTCGACCTGTGCGAACACCCGCGTAAAGCGAGCAACGACTTGTGGCTATTGCTCAGCGTAAGCCACGAAGGCAAGCAGCCGCAGGTGCTGGAGGAGTCGGCCAGCAGCGAAAAACCGCCCAAAGACGGCTTCAGCCAAGGCTACCGCAACAGCTTCAGCGCGATTCCCTGGGACGTGTTCTACCGGCCGCCGCTGGTCACCCGAAAATCGGTGCTGGTCAGCCAGACCGCCCGTGTTACCGGACCTGAAGGTGAAGAAATCTTCTGCGATGAGCATGGCCGGGTCAAAGTCGAGTTCCATTGGGACCGTGCCGAGCTGAACAGCGACAAGAGCAGTTGCTGGCTACGAGTGTCCTCCAGCTGGGCCGGGGAGGGCTTTGGCGCGGTGACCATCCCGCGTATCGGTATGGAAGTGCTGGTGACCTACCTGGAGGGCAATCCTGACCGGCCGTTGATCACCGGCTGCGTGCCGAACACGCGCACGGCAGTGCCGTACCCGTTGCCCGCAAACAAAACCAAAACCGTGTTGCGCAGCCGCAGCTCACCCGCCAGTGGCGGTTACAACGAACTGTCGGTTGAAGACCGGGCCGGGCAGGAAAAAATCTACCTGCGTGCCCAGCGTGACCTGGAGCAAAAAATCGAAAACGACAGCCGGCTGGAGGTCGGCAATGAACGCCGGGAAACCATCAAGGGCAACAGCATTGCGGTGCTGGAAGCTGAAGACCAGCGCACCGTCACGGCGGACCGCAAAGTTGAACTCAAAGCCAACGACCACCTGCAGGTTGCCAGCAGCAGCCACACGCGGATCGGGCAAACGCTGGTGATCGAGGCCGGTCAGCAAGTGCACCTCAAGGCGGGCCGCGAAGTCGTGCTAGACGCTGGGGGCAGCATCTGCTTGAAAGGCGGTGGTCAGCATATCGTCGTAGGCCCAGGCGGCATCTTCAGCAGTACCGAGATTCAAATCGGTGGTGCGCCCATCGCCGGAACCGCAGCGGCGCCGGAGTTGCCCGGCATGCTCGAAGGATTATCGACGCCACCGCCACTCGCGCTTGTGTCGCAGAGCAAGGCACTGATGCGGTCAGAGCCATGGTGTGAAGTCTGTGCACAGGCTGCGGAGGAGACTAGCCAGTGAGTAGCTTCCCCCAAGCCAATTACCTTCTGATCGATGGTGTCTTGCGTCCCAATGCGCTGGCGAGTCTTTACGCCCTCGCAGAGCCGGTTGAGATCGAACCGCTGTACCTGGGAACCCGCTGGACGGAACTGAAACACCTTGGTCCGCTATTGGTGGCGATTGACGGCTCATCCAGTTTGATCGACGAAACCTGCCAACGTGCTACCGGGCAGGCCGACGCCAGCCTTTTGTACAGTCCTGCACCGATAATCGCCGTAGCCAATCATTTGCGTCGCTTCATTGCGCCATCAGATGTCCTTGGCAGCAAGGGGTTGCTGCGTTTTGCCGACCCCTTGGTGGCGCGTTACTGGCTAGGTAGTTATCAAGGTGCGCACCGGGATGCAGTGCTGGGTCCGATCCTGGCCTGGCACCTGCCGCACAACCCTCATTCCTGGGAGTTTGCTGAGCGCGTCGAGTGGCACACAATCGCGCGCGCAGCGCCGCCGCCCGAATGGGTGGATGAGTACGCTCGGTTGGGCGAAGCACAGATGCATGCGCTTGATCAGGCAGCACGCTGGCGCTTCATGGAACGGCTGCACCATTGTTTTGAGCAAGACCATCCCCAACACCTGGCGCGCATCGATAAAAACCAGTTATCCCGCTGGTTCGATGAGCGTCTGGATGAGGCGCAGGCCTGGGGACTTGCCAGCGAGCAGAGTCTGGCGATCTGGGTCGAATACAGCCTGCGCTGGGGAGAGGGATTTACCCAGCGCCCTCAAACGCCTTATCAGCACTGGCTGGCGCGCACTCCCGATGCTCTCAAACTCGCCCCGGAGCTGCGTATCCAGCACATGGATAACCAGTGCCTGCACCTCGACGTGAACAAGGACGCGTGATGAACCAGCCCGTGACAGAAGCCGAACTGAAGCAGGCCCGGCGCAACCAGGAATTTACCAACGCACCCATGGGCAGAGGCCAATGTGCCTTGAGGCACGCGCAGGTGGCGATTTTTCCGGTGCGTTATGCCCTGGACGAATCACCGCTCAGCAAAGGCAGTAACCAAGGGCCGAATCCACTTCCGGCCGGCTGGTCGAGCAGACTGCCCGCGTTGCACACCCGCAGCTACACCCTGCGCCAGTTACGCGATGGCTGGCTGTACGTGTGGAACAGTGTCGACCAGACACTCCATGAATACCAGGTATCCGGTGAGCACTTCACGCGTCACCTTTGGACTGACAGCCAGCTGAATCAGGATGTCCGTCACAACCCGGGCGAAACCCATCCGTACCTGCTGTATTCCCGGCGCAGCCAGTTGCGTATCGCCTACTCGCCGGTGCAATGGACCTGGCGCCTGTGCGAGCTGATGCGCAGCAATGCCCCCGCACAACGCCAATGGATGCGCAGCCTTGATTTGCCGGCGTTTTGCGCCAGTGGAAAAGCCGAGCACGGCGACGAGATTACCGAGCTGGGCAACCGCGTGGCGGATGTTTTCGTCTATGGCGCAACCGCGCCGACCTTCGCCAGCACGCTGTTGCCGACCAGCGCGAGCGAGTCTGGCCGGCCGTACAAACCCGCGTTTGAAGAGGCGCTGGTGCGCGGCAGGGTGCCAGAGCAGGACACCGCGTTGTTCATCGCCCTGGATGATCCGTTAGCCATGGTCGACGACCTGAGCATGAACCTTATGGGCCGGGTCCTGGAACAGCGCCAGTTTGAAAGCCTGCATCAACACACGCTGGAAAGCGCTGTCGCCGTCGAGCGCTTGTGTGGTTTTGATACCGAGGCGTTTATCCCGGACGCGCTCCACGACCCGCTGCAACGCCAGGCCTACACCGACGACCTGTACCGTCTGCTCAACGCCATGGATGAAGTCGAGCGCGGCAAGGATCTGGTATCTGCCGATCTGGGCGGCATGGTGGAGCTGGGCGCGGGCTCGGCAATCACTGCCGCCAAGGCCGCGTTTGAAGCCCGGTGGGGGCAACTCCCCAGCCAAGGCGATTGGCCAACCGCCCTTGAAGAATGGCATGCCAAGCGCTTGTGGCGCGAAGACGTGTGCTTTGACGACGTGCAGCAGTACCTGAGTCAGACCACGGCCCAGGCGCAACGGCTGCAGGACCATTGCCAGCGTAGCGAAGCTGATCTGCTCACCTGGCTCGATCGCCTCAGCCCCAGCGCAGAAGCCGTTTACCACGACACCTGCAATGCCGACCAAGCCAGCCAACTGTTGGAGACCGCCCACGCGCTGTACACCGTGCTGGCCAATGGGCAGGCCGGGCAACAGTGGCTGTGCCAACAGGCAGAGCGCCCGAGCAGCCTGTTCGGCCTGGCGCTGTTCAACTTCAACCCGGAAGTGGCGACCCTGATCAAAACGGTGTCGCACAACTTCACTACCTACGGCACCCTTGACGATCAGGGCCGTGAAGGGGATGGCAGCGCACCGGCGCTGACGCCGACCTCGGCGGCCGATATCACCAGCATGGCCTCCCGGGCCAATGAAATCAAAGCGGTCTTCGACCTGGAGACCTTGCAGAACAGCCAGCACTACCAGGCCATGAGCAGTGCCGCCAGGCAAGCCATGAGCACCTTGGTCAACGTCGCCAACCACCAGGCCCGGGACGCCTGGCACGGGCTGAGCGGCCTGCTGCTGCCGGCCATGAAACAGCAAACCGGATTTACCCTCGCGGCCACCCAGGTGTTGATCTCCACGGAAATCGCCACGGCTACCCAACTGCGCATCAACCCGACCTACGCGCGCGACTACCAGGCCTGGCTGCTGCAAGTGAACACCGTCAACAACAAAATAACCGGCGCCAAAGGCGTATTGCTCCGCCAAGCTGCGGCTTACGACCAACGCGCCGCGCGTATATCGCTGCAAGTCCATGAAGAACAGCTCAAAGCAT
>JBOICD010000223.1:0-6272 GCA_050739855.1 Pseudomonas sp. | reverse complement strand
AGCAGTTCGCGCATTACTGTGGCCGGTGTTGGCAGCAGTTCCCCCAGGGGCGCCTCGGCGACAAACTGCTCGACATGCAAGTAAGCACGCTTGTTGCCACGGGTAATGCTGTACAGCGCGATCAAGGTATTGCTCTGCTCGGCAGAACGGCGCAACAGAATGAACGCTTGCTGTTCGTCCGAACCAGACAACGACCGGTTCTTGAACACCTCATTGGCCCACAGGCTGTTTTCACCACAATCGCGCGCCTGACACCAGAACAATGGGTAGCCGCCGTCCTTCTGCAAGGCCTCGCGCGCCGCAGTGAACGCTTCATTGGCAGAGCGCTCACGCGGTAGTTCATAGGTGACCGAGCTGACCTCGCCGCGGCTTTCAATCTTGCCTTCGACGCGCAGCTGATTACTGATCTTGCGCAGGCCACCCAAGGGATAGACGCGCTCCTGCACCTGCGCCGGGCGCTCATCGACGACTTTGCCATCGACCGGCACCGGCAGCCCTTCAGCCAGCGACTGCGCGCTGACGAGTATGCCCAGCCCGGCAAATGCTGTACGGATGCAATGCTTGAGATTCATAGGCACGCCACGCTATAGGCGGCGCCAAGAGGTTCAATGGATGTGGCGTTGTCTTGCTCGTTCATGGTTGTCTCCCTGTTCAACCCGCCAAGCCTCGACAGTTGCCCGCCGCAAGTCAAGGAATGCCAAAGAAGCGATTGAAACAGTCTGCAACAAGGGTTGCGCCAGACTCGTCATTCATATGCAAATGATGACCACCGGGCAAGACCTCATGACTAAAGGGTAGCTGCTCAAGCAGTTCGGTATGGCGGGCCAGCATGCCGTCGGCAGCGACCACCAGTTTAGCCGGGCAGGCAATGCGCTGAACGAAGCTCAGCGCCTGAGCTTCGCTCAAGCGTGTGGGCGACGGCAGGGTCAAGCGGCTGTCGCTGCGCCAGGTATAGCCCCCCGGCACCGGCATCAGGCCACGCTGGGCGAGCAGCTCGGCGGCTTCGCGACTGACCGCGACCAGGCCCTTCATCCGCGCCTGGACCGCTTGCTCAAGGGTTGGGTGTACAGCCTTGCGCTTGGCGCCCAGGCTTAGCTGTGCCTGTAACGCCATGCCCATGCGCTCGGCGGCATCCTGGGGGCCACTGGTGGGCGGGATCAACCCGTCGATCAGCGCCAGATGGGTAACGCGTTCGGGCAGCGAACCGGCCAGCACCACCGAGACAATCGCCCCCAGCGAGTGACCCAGCAGGGCAAAACGCTCCCAGCCCATCTGCTCGGCGACACGCAGCACATCATGGGCGTAATCCCACAGGGCGTATCCCGCGCCAGCCGGCCGATGTTCGGAGTGACCATGACCGGCCAGGTCCAGGGCCAGGATCCGTAGTCCTGGCAATTTAGGCGCCAGCCGGGCAAAGCTGTTGGCGTTGTCCAGCCAGCCATGCAGGGCAATCACCGGTACTCCGTCGGCAGGACCGAACAAATGCCCGGCCAGCTCGATATGGCCCAGGCTCAGGCGGACTTCTTCCATCTGCGTATTCATGCCGACACCTGCTGCCAGCGTTCGAACAGCCCCTTGATCAGACTCGCGGTGTCAGTGGGACGTTCGAGCGGAAACATGTGACCTCCCGGCAGGCTGTGGTACTCACCCCGAGGCAGGCCGCGCACGGCCAGGGCGTGATGATGCCTGACGATCCGGCTGCTGCTGCCACGCACCATCGCCAGTGGCAGCTCCAGGCGCTTGGCCGGTGCCGGGCGGGTGTGCGGTATGTTGCGGTAAATGCTGATTTCCGTCGCCGGATCGAAGCGCAGGCGCAAGCCTTCATCCGTCATTTGCAGACCGTGTTCCAGGTAAGCGTCGAGACACTCCGGATCGAAATGGCGAAACAGCGATTTGCTGGCGAAATAGGCCCGGGCACTGTCACGGTCAGAGAACGCCTCGCGACGCCCCAGGGTACGTCCGGCCGGGGTAATGCGGTCGATGAAGCCCATGCGCTTGGCTGCCTGCAACACCCACTGATCAACCCGGGTCAGTACCGGAGAGTCGAGCATGACCACGCCCCGGTAATACTGCGGGCAGCGCAACGCCGCATGCAGGTGTAATACACCGCCGAGTGAGTGCCCCACGCCCCAGACCGGTTCAGGCTGTTGCTGCAGGTGATGGATCAGTTCATCGACCAGGTTCTGCCAGTTGTCATCGACTGGAAAACGCGGGTCATGGCCGTGTTGTGGCAGGTGAAACACCCGGTAGTCAGGTGCAAGCGCGGCAAACAGCTTGCCATAGGTCGCCGAAGGAAAGCCGTTGGCATGGGCGAAGAAGATTTGCTGCGACATGGCCGCCGGTCCTTAGGAGAGTGATGGCCCATTGTCTGCAAGCAGCTCGCAACCGGCAATGTCCGGAAAAGCCATCGCCAAGGGCAATCAGGTCAATACTCGCCAAAACTGGCCATGGAGCGCCGCAGGCAAGCCTGCATGGACGCCAGTTGCTGCTCCAGGGCTTCACGGGCACGGCGTTTGCCTTCAGGGGCGAGATCGAGCTGACGCAACGCCAGGCAACTGCTTTGCAACAGATGCGCCATGCGAATGCTGGCCTGGCGCAGTTGTCCCAGCTCGTACTGGCCTTCGAACGTGCGCAACAGGTAGTCGAGCTTGGCGTCGGCACTGGCCTGGAGCAGGCGATACTCGGCAAAGTCCAGAACCTGGTCACCTTGTACTTTTGCCAATGTCGGCCCGAGGTCTGCCGAATACACCAATTGCGGATACTTACTGCTCATTGCTTGATCCCCTGGGCCACCTTGCCCACACCGTTGGCGAACGCTAACAAGCCGGCCAAAGATCGACAACTGACAAAAATACAAGTTCGATCAGCGGGCCGCCGCACAGAAAGCACCTGGCATTTTTACCAGTTACCGGATGCCGGGATTCTGCGCAGAATGACTGTGACAGTCGCACAGCTGTCGCAGGCAGCGTCATTTCGACAAGGAATTACTTTCACGCAGGGCAGTAGCGATGAGCGACCTCACCGTATTCAGCCACACCCCGGCACTCGCTGTGTGCGGCCCCGACGGTAGAGCCCTGCGTAGCGTCGCCTATGAACGCACATCCACCAATGGCCCGGCAGTGGCACGGGTCACCCGCACCTGGTCCCGTGCCGATAACCGGATAACGCGCCTGTATGACCCGCGGCTGTTTGCCTTGAGCCAGACAGAAAAACAAAACCCAGCCAACCTGGAAACGCTGAGCAGCCTGTCCGGTGCCGTGCTGCTGAACGAGAGCGTGGACAGCGGATGGAACCTGACCCTCAACGCCGAGTCAGGGCACGCCAGCGACAGTTGGGACAGCCGCGGCAGCCATGCCTGGATGGACTACGACACCTTGCAGCGGCCACTGGCTCAGCACGAGCAGGCCCAAGGCAGCACCGCACGCGTCAGCACCCGCTTCAGCTACGCCCCCGGTAACGACCCTGCTGAAGCCGCCATCAACCGCTGCGGTCGCCTGACCCGGCTGGACGACGATGCCGGGACTGAGCATTACCTCGACTACAGCCTGGCCGGGACAGCAATGCGTACAAGCCGCCAATGGACCCGGCACAACGAACTCCCGGACTGGCCACTCGAGATCCCGGCGCGCGACGCCTTGCTGCGCAAGACACCACCCGCCGTCACCGCGGTTCGCCACAATGCCCTGGCCGAGCCGATCAGCCAGACCGATGCCCAGCAAAACCGGCAAATCTTTGGGCAAACCCGGGACGGTCAGTTGCATAGCATCCGCCTCACACCTGCCGATGCCCAACCTGTACTGGTCGCCAGTGACATGCGCTACAACGCCTACGGCCAGATCGTCCAGCAGCGCCTGGGCAATGGCGTATCGAGCAGCCTGGTGTATGACCCCGCAAACGGCCAGCTGCTGCGGCACCGCACGGCACACCCTGACGGTAGCCTGCTCCAGGACCTGCAGTACCAGCGCGATCCACTGGGTAACATCCTCGCCATTGATGACGCCGCCCAACCGATACGCTTCTTTCGCAACCAGACGATCAGTGCGCGCCGCACCTTTGCCTACGACAGCCTGTATCGCCTGATACAGGCCACGGGCTTCGAGGCCGCTGAGAATCTGGCCGGCCCCGAGCGGCCAGGCTTTCAGTCGCCGCCTGACCCCACACAATTGTCAAACTACAGCCGCCACTACAGCTATGACGGCGCGGGCAACCTGACCACGGTACGCCATGTCGGGGCCCGCAACTTCACTCGCCATCAGCTCAATGCCCGGGCCAGCAACCGCGGCCTGACCCACGATGCCGATACGCCGCCACCCAGCGAAGCGGCCATCAACGCCGCCTTCGATGGCAATGGCAACCTCAAGGCCTTGCAGCCGGGCCAGGCGCTGACCTGGTCGGTGAAAAACCAGTTGCTTGAGGTCAGCCAGGTGACGCGGGAGACCGCTAACGATACCGAGCTGTACCGTTACGATTACAGCGGCATGCGCCAGCGCAAACTGCGCACCTGGCAAACCGCCCGGGTCGAGCATGTCGAAGAGGTGCACTACCTGCCAGGCCTGGAGCTGCGCTGCAACAGCGCCCGCAATGAAGAACTACAGGTCAGTATCGTCTCGACCCCACTGGGCGAGGTGCGCCTGCTGCATTGGCAGGCCGGCTTGCCAAGCGGATTGAGCAACGACCAGTACCGTTATGGCATCGCCGACCACCAGCGCTCCTGCGGCCTGGAACTGGACGCCCACGCCAGGTTGATCAGCCAGGAAGCCTACTACCCCTATGGCGGCACCGCTTGGTGGGCCGGGCATGACCAGGTGCAGGCGGATTACAAGGTGATTCGCTACTCAGGCCAGGAACGGGATGCCACCGGGCTTTACTACTACGGCATGCGCTACTACGCGCCGTGGTTGCAGCGCTGGATCAATCCGGATCCTGCGGGTGTTGCCGATGGCTTGAACCTGTATGCGATGGTGCATGGCAATCCTGTCGGGAACGTCGACAATCAAGGGCTTGCCACTGCTGGCGAGACTTTAAACGCAGCATGGCAAGGAGCTACTCGAGATGTGCTGTCCCTCTCGTTGGGCACTGCAGCGTCCTTAGGCACTGGAGCAGCTCTTGCCACGCTTCCCCCTGGCGAGGCGAGCAACATTGGCTTGACGTTCGCGGCAAGCGCTTTCATTGGCCTAGGTGTAGCTTTCCTGCTGGCTCCGCTTGGAGAGCGATTCACGGAGTATGTGCGGAGCGAACCCGGCCCCTGGACCCGCCGCGCAGGCAGAGCGTTGGCGGGAGCGGTCGGATTCATGCTTGGAGCCGCCCCGGCTGTGATCGGTTACTTCAATCGAGAGCGCAACGATGAAGGCACTCCCTCGCCAGTCAATGACACGGCCATCAACATGATCCGCTCGATAGCCAGCGGACTTGCCTACCAGTTGACCCAACAGCTAACCGATCACATAGGGGGACGTTTCTCCTGGACAGGTCTGCCGAGATGGCGTCCCGCCGGGATCACTACCGCTGTAAGTGCTGTAGGGCGAGGCCTCAGCGGTTGGCTTGGTATGCCCTTGGAGCCCACCGTCCGCTCCTTCGGCCCTGACAACCTGATAGAAGGGCTCGAATCGGTGACAACCACCCTGCTCCGGTCGCGTCATCGAAACGCCGAGTACCGGGCTGGTAACTTCGATGCACAAATCTGGCCGACCTCAAGGCACAACGTCACCAGCATACTCCGTGAGACTGCTGATTCGATTCCCGCCCGGTTCGCCACCATTGCGGTAATCCGAGGCTTGCAACAGTTCGCAAACGCCTGGCTGAGCCCAGCGCCACGCACGATTGTCAATGCCATGGTCGGTACTGTTGTGAACCTGCGCACTACCGCCCGAAGTTGGATTGAAACCTTGCATCCAGGAGACTCGGTGGATCTCAGCACAACCCCGGCAACAACGCGTCGTAGAAGCAGCTATTCGGATCTGCCCGGCACTTCGGGTAGCTATCAGCGACGAGCATTCCACTGATGCCTTGGCTTTCCTGCCAGCCTGTGCGGGTTCACCGCAACACCCCTGATTTGCAGGTCCACGACTCACGTGGCAAAACGCTGCGCAGCGTTGCCTATAGTCGTAGCGCTGCAGATCAGCCCCCTTGCGCGCACATTCAGCGCACCCTTCATGATCCGGCCGGACGCTCGCTGCAGCACTTGATGGCAACGGTAACCTCAACGGACTGCAAAGCGGCCGGCCGCTGGTGTGGAGCGGGACCAATCAGCTGCGCCAGGTCACCCTGGTACA
>JBOICD010000222.1:0-6274 GCA_050739855.1 Pseudomonas sp. | reverse complement strand
GACTGACACACCGCAATCGCGGGGCAAGCCCGCTCCCACCCCCTCATACACACCCACCATGGTTTCCGACCAAGCGCATTCATCTATTCAAGTGCGCTGCCGACACATTAAAGGCACAATGCCATTATTGATCTGCCGGGTCGGAGATTACCCTTGTTTCGTTTATCCGCTGTACGTCCGAGCCACTTCCTGCCGTCAGTCTGTTTGCTGGTGTCAGGGCTCGCCGCCGCTTATGTGAGAGACCTCAACGTCTTCTTCACATCGCTGTTCAATGTCTTGCCTACCTTGGTGCTGTTGCTGGGTGGTGCCTACTGCGCCGTGTATCGCCGTCAGCGCGAACTGTTTCTGATGGTCACGGTGTACATCGCCTATTTTCTGCTCGATACCCAGACCGATTTCTACCGCGACAATGGCCGGGTCCGCGAGGATGCGGCGGTGGTGTTTCATCTTGTCTGCTTGCTGTTGCCATTGATGTTCGCCCTGTACGGCGCCTGGCAGGAGCGCACGCATCTGTTCCAGGACATGGTCGCGCGGTTTGCCGTATTGCTGGCGGTCGGCAGTGTCGCCCTGGGGCTGGAGCAAAGCTTCCCGCAAGTATTGCTGAACTGGTTGGCAGAAATTCGCTGGCCGTCGCTGCATGGGCAGTGGATGAGTTTGATCCAGCTGGCGTATCCGGTGTTCATCGTTGCCTTCGTCCTGCTCGTGGTGCAGTACCTGCGTGAGCCCAGGCCTTTGCATGCCGCGCAGGTCATCGGCCTGATCGGGATATTCTGGATGTTGCCCAAGACCTTCATCCTGCCCTTCACCCTGAACATCATGTGCAGTCAGGTGATGCTGATGATCGCTGCGGCGGTTTCCCACGAGGCCTACCAGATGGCTTTTCGTGACGAGCTCACCGGCCTGCCCGGACGCCGGGCCCTCAATGAGCGCATGCAGCGCCTGGGGCGCAACTATGTGCTGGCAATGACCGATGTCGATCACTTCAAGAAATTCAACGACACCCACGGCCACGATGTCGGTGACCAGGTACTGCGCCTGGTGGCCAGCAAGCTGTCCAAGGTAACCGGTGGCGGCCGGGCCTATCGCTACGGTGGTGAGGAATTCGCTCTGGTGTTCGCCGGTAAGAGTATCGAGGAGTGTATGCCGCACCTGGAAGCGGTGCGCGAGGTGATCGCCAACTACAACATCCAGTTGCGCAACCAGGACAATCGCCCCCAGGACGATCAACAGGGGCGCCAGCGCCGCGGGGCGACTGCGGCGTCCAGTGTTTCAGTGACCATCAGTATCGGCGTCAGCGAACGCCTGATCGATCACCGTTCTCCCGACGAAGTGCTCAAGTCGGCGGACCAGGCGCTCTACAGCGCCAAGGGCGCGGGGCGTAACTGCGTCATGGCCTACGGTCATCAGGCCAAACGGGGTGCAGTGCGTACGGCGTGACCGTATATGACTATACAGTCACCAGATGACCCTATGTCTCGCAAAAGTTGTTCGGTTACACTGCCTGCATAACAGTGAAGCGGTCCTGTGGGACCGTCCCCGACTCAAGTGTGAGAGGTTGCCATGGCTGACTATAAAGCGCCCCTGCGCGATATGCGCTTCGTCCTCAATGAAGTCTTCGAAGTTGCCAAGCTCTGGGCGCAATTGCCGGGCCTGGCCGAAGCTGTCGATGAAGAGACCGCTCTGGCGGTGCTGGAGGAGGCCGGCAAGGTCACAGGCAAAAGCATCGCGCCGCTGAGCCGTAGCGGTGACGAAGAAGGCTGCCATTGGGACAACGGTGCGGTGCGCACCCCGGCCGGGTTCATCGAGGCCTACAAGACCTACGCTGTAGGTGGCTGGGTCGGCGTCGGTGGTGATCCTGCCTATGGCGGCATGGGCATGCCCAAGGTGATCTCGGCTCAGGTCGAGGAAATGGTCAACTCGTCGAGCCTGGCATTCGGTCTGTATCCGATGCTGACCGCTGGCGCCTGTCTGTCGATCAACGCCCACGCCAGCGACGAGCTCAAGGAAAAGTACCTGCCGAACATGTACGCCGGTATCTGGGCAGGCTCCATGTGCCTGACCGAGCCGCATGCGGGGACCGACCTGGGTATCATCCGCACCAAGGCCGAACCTCAGGCCGACGGCAGCTACAAAGTCAGCGGCACCAAGATTTTCATCACCGGTGGTGAGCACGACCTGACCGAGAACATCATCCACCTGGTGCTGGCCAAGCTGCCGGATGCGCCCGCCGGGCCGAAGGGCATTTCCCTGTTCCTGGTGCCCAAGTTCATGGTCAACGCCGATGGCAACCTGGGTGCGCGCAACCCGGCCAACTGCGGTTCGATCGAGCACAAGATGGGTATCCAGGCCTCGGCCACCTGCGTGATGAATTTCGATGAAGCCGTGGGTTACCTGGTCGGCGAGCCGAACAAGGGCCTGGCGGCGATGTTCACCATGATGAACTACGAGCGTCTGGGCGTGGGTATCCAGGGCCTGGCTTCGGCGGAACGTTCCTACCAGAACGCCATCGAGTACGCCCGTGACCGTCTGCAGAGCCGTTCGCCGACCGGCCCGCAGGCCAAGGACAAGGTCGCTGACCCGATCATCGTGCACCCCGACGTGCGTCGCATGCTGCTGACCATGAAGGCGCTGAACGAGGGCGGTCGTGCCTTTTCTACCTACGTCGCCATGCAACTGGACACCGCCAAGTTCAGCGAAGACGCAACCACCCGTAAACGCGCCGAAGACCTCGTTGCTCTGCTGACCCCGGTATCCAAGGCTTTCCTCACCGACCTCGGCCTGGAATCTGCGGTGCATGGCCAGCAAGTGTTCGGCGGTCATGGCTACATTCGTGAGTGGGGCCAGGAGCAACTGGTGCGTGATGTGCGCATCACCCAGATCTACGAAGGCACCAACGGTATTCAAGCGCTGGACCTGATGGGTCGCAAGGTCGTGGGCAGCGGCGGTGCGCTGTACAAGCTGTTCGCCGACGAGATCCGCCATTTCACCGCCACTGCCGGCAGTGAGCTGAGCGAGTTCGTCAAACCGCTGAACGCCGCCCTGGACAACCTCGACGACCTGACCGCCTGGGTCCTGGACCGGGCCAAGAACAACCCGAATGAAATTGGCGCAGCGTCGGTGGAGTACCTGCAGGTATTTGGTTACACCGCCTATGCCTACATGTGGGCACTGATGGCACGTACCGCACTGGCCAAACAAGGTGAAGACGATTTCTACGCCAGCAAACTCGGCACTGCACGCTTCTACTTCGCCCGTCTGCTGCCGCGTATCCACTCGCTCAGCGCTTCGGTGAAAGCCGGTAGCGAGTCGCTGTACCTGCTGGATGCGGCACAGTTTTGAGATTGGCGCGTCGTGTAAGTAATCTCTTACACGACGTGGTGACTTTTCGCCTCTATCGAAAGATTGGATCCACAGTTAATCTTCTCACATGGACGTCGCGCAGGAAGCGCAAAGTACAGAACACGGACACGTAGGATTCCTGCCAGGGTGGCGGGGCGAAATGGATGTCAGGGAAACAGTCTGCAAAGCCCCGCTTCGGCGGGGTTTTCTTTTGCCCGAAGAAAAGTTCAGCCCAGCACATCCAGCGGCGATACCCCGATCTGCCTTGGATCGGCTTCCTCTTCCAGCAGTGTGCGCAGCAGCTCGACCGACGCTTGCTGGCGCTGCGCATCGCGAAACACCAGGCCGATCTTCAGCGGCACCCGGGGTTCGCTCAGCGGCTTCCACAGCAGTTCCTGATCGTCTTCGACCACTTCCTTGGCCCGGCCCGGCAGCACGGTGGCCAGCGATGTGTGGCCGAGGCTGTCGAGAATCCCGCCCATGTTGTTCATTTCTGCCTGCACCTGTGGCCGCCGACCGAGGTTGGCCAGTTGCGTTTGCCAGATCTGCCGCACCTGGAACTCTTCGCCGAGCAGCAGCATGGGCAGCTCTGCGGCTTGCTTGAGCGAGACTTTCTTGAATTCCCGCAGCGGGTGAGTGTTGGGGATTACAAGTTGCAGTTCATCTTCGTACAGCAGCAGGCCATGCAGACCTGGCTGGCGCGGTGGCAAATAGCTGATACCGATGTCCAGGCTGCCATTGAGCAGTCGTCGCTCGATCTCCAGGCCCGACAACTCGTAGATCTGCACTACCAAGTGCGGCTGGGCCTTGCGCACCCGGTCGAGCAGTTGCGGGACCAGGCTTGGGCGTACGGTTTGCAGGACGCCAATGGCCAGGGTCCGCAGGGACTGCCCCTTGAAGTTGCGCAGGGCCTCGCGGGCGCGTTGCAAGCCGTCGAGCAAGGGCAAGGCATGGTTGTACAAGGTGTGTGCGGCGAGGGTCGGCAGCAGGCGCTTGTTGCCCCGCTCGAACAGGCTGACATCCAGGCTGTGTTCAAGCTGGCGGATCTGTTGCGAGAGCGCCGGTTGCGACAAGGACAGGCGCTCGGCGGCCCGGCCCACATGGCCTTCTTCGTAGACCGCGACGAAATAACGCAGTTGGCGAAAATCCATAAGTAATGCTTATCAAAAATGCTCGAAAAACCAAATGGCTGTTAGCCGGCAATACGCCTAGTCTATCCCGTATTCACAAGGCTTGCAGGGCCACAAGGCGCGATGAACACTGTGTATCTTGATGTTGTTTACATAGGATTGGCAAAAGGGTTGAAAACATGAATCTGTTCAGTTTTCGCCGCCCGACGCCGGTTGTGGCCGAGCGCAAGCCTGTGCCGGTTGCCGCTGCGGCCGCCGCTGAGGCACTGCCTCGCGATTGCCTGATGCCCGCCACTGAGCGTGCGCCGCACGTGTTCGTTCGCGGTCAGGGCTCGTGGCTGTGGGACAGTGAAGGTCATGCCTATCTCGACTTCACTCAGGGTTGCGCGGTCAACAGCCTCGGGCATAGCCCAAGCGTGCTGGTCAAGGCACTGGGCAGCCAGGCTCAGGCGCTGATCAATCCGGGCGCCGGTTTTCATAACCGTGGTTTGCTGAAGTTGGTCAACCTTCTCTGCCAGAGCACCGGCAGCGACCAGGCCTACCTGCTCAACAGCGGAGCCGAGGCCTGCGAAGGGGCGATCAAACTGGCGCGCAAGTGGGGCCAGCTGCATCGCAACGGCGCCTATCACATTATCACCGCCAGCCAGAGCTGCCATGGTCGTAGTCTGGGGGCGTTGTCGGCGTCCGATCCGTCGCCGTGCAATCGTTGCGAGCCCGGCCTGCCAGGCTTTAGCAAGGTGCCGTTCAACGACCTGGAGGCGCTGCACGCCGCTGTCGACTCGCGCACTGTGGCGATCATGCTCGAACCTATTCAAGGTGAAGCCGGGGTGATTCCGGCGACGGCCGCCTACCTCAAGGGCGTTGAGCGTCTGTGCCGCGAGCTGGGCATCCTGCTGATTCTTGATGAAGTGCAGACCGGTGTCGGCCGCTGCGGCGCCCTGCTTGCCGAGCAGACCTACGACGTACGCGCCGACATCATCACCCTGGGCAAGGGCCTGGGCGGTGGCGTACCGCTGGCCGCGTTGCTGGCCCGTGGCAGCGCCTGCTGCGCCGAAGCCGGTGAGCTTGAAGGCAGTCACCACGGCAATGCGCTGATGAGCGCCGCGGGTCTGGCGGTGCTGGAAACCGTGCTGGAGCCAGGCTTCTTTGAGCACGTTCAGGAGTCCGGAAGGCACCTGCGTGATGGCCTGAGTCGCCTGGCTGGTCGTTACGGCCAGAGCGAAGTCCGTGGCCAGGGCCTGCTCTGGGCACTGCAACTGAGCGAAGACAATGCCGCCGAGCTGGTCAAGGCCGCGCTCCATGAAGGCCTGTTGCTCAATGCGCCACAGCCGGATGTGCTGCGCTTGTCGCCAGCCTTGACGGTGAGCAAGGGCAACATCGACGAAATGCTCCTGCGTCTGGCCCGGGCCTTTGCCCGAGTGCACTCGGCGCAACAGCACCAGCGGCGCGAAGCCACGGCCTGATTGCCCGCGAATCTACGAATCAACCGAACCGTCTCGCGTTCCTGCGCATCGCCCCGGGCCTGTAGTTTTTGGCCTGGGGCGTTTTTTTATCTGTGGATTGCCGGTTGAACCCTGGCATGGCGCTACAGTCAGTTCTAGTACATCACTGAAGGAAGCTGCCCCATGGACTTTATCCGCATCATCATCGCCATACTCCTGCCGCCGCTTGGCGTGTTCCTGCAGGTCGGCTTCGGCGGCGCCTTCTGGCTCAACATTCTGCTGACTTTGCTGGGGTACATTCCGGGGATCGTGCATGCGGTGTATATCATCGCCAAGCGCTGAGACCTTTTCGCGGGGCAAGCC
>JBOICD010000221.1:0-6277 GCA_050739855.1 Pseudomonas sp. | reverse complement strand
CGAGTAACTGTACGGCGAGATCAACAGCGGTACGTGGTAGTGATCCTGCTCGGCGCTGATGCCAAAACGCAGTACCACGACGTCCAGGAATGCATGCTCAGGCAGCTGCACGCCACGGGCACGGTAGTAATCGCCCGCATTGAACTGCAGCTGGTAGACACCGCTGCGGTAATCGTCACCTTGCAGCAGCGGCGCGTCGCAGCGGCCATCGCTGTTGGTCAGGGTGGTGTGCACCAGCTCAAGCTGCTGGCCTTCGACCCGGTACAGCTCGACCTTGATCGAGCTGCCAGGGCAGCCGTGAGCGGCATCCAGTACATGCGTGGTCAAACGTCCCATTGCTTGCTCGCCTCTGTTCTATCTGTGGGCAAAAAGTCCCGTACGGCGCCGTCAGGAGACCCGGCAGCGTACGGCTGTCAGATTATTAAGACATTTTTCTGTAAAATTGTACACAATAATTCGGTATTCTTTCCTGGCATGCCCACCACCTTCTGTAAATACGCCATCAGTCGCAAAACCACGCCACTGGCCGATGAGCGCGCGATTAACTGACCAATTGGGCAGGTTTCTTGCAGAGGGTTTCCGAGGGTAAAAACAGGAAGAAATAGGAAAAAACAGGCTTACAAACCGCAAACAAAGTTGTATACAATCACCTCATCGTCGTGGCCGATACCCTACCCGGGCGCCACGCCCTCCGTTTACACGTATAAGAAGGAAGACTGCAGTGAGCGCTGACTATCCTCGCGACCTGATCGGTTACGGCAATACCCCACCCCATCCGCGCTGGCCGGGGAATGCCCGCATCGCTTTGTCTTTCGTGCTCAATTACGAAGAAGGCGGTGAACGCAACATCCTTCACGGGGACAAGGAATCAGAAGCCTTCCTCTCGGAAATGGTTGCCGCCCAGCCCCTGCAGGGCGCTCGTAACATGAGCATGGAATCGCTCTACGAATACGGCAGCCGCGCCGGCGTCTGGCGCCTGCTCAAGCTGTTCAAGGACACCGGCGTGCCGCTGACCATCTTCGCTGTCGCCATGGCCGCCCAGCGTCACCCTGACGTGATCCGCGCCATGGTCGAAGCCGGCCATGAAATCTGCAGCCACGGCTACCGCTGGATCGACTACCAGAACATGGACGAGGCCCAGGAGCGCGAGCACATGCTCGAAGCCATCCGTATCCTCACCGAACTGACCGGCGAGCGTCCGCTGGGCTGGTACACTGGCCGCACCGGGATCAACACCCGTCGCCTGGTGATGGAGGAAGGCGGCTTCCTCTACGACAGCGACACCTACGACGACGACCTGCCCTACTGGGAACCGAACAACCCGACCGGCAAGCCGCATCTGGTGATCCCGTACACCCTGGACACCAACGACATGCGCTTCACCCAGGTGCAGGGGTTCAACTGCGGCGAGCAGTTCTTCCAGTACCTCAAGGACGCCTTCGACGTTCTCTACGAAGAAGGCGCCGAAGCACCGAAGATGCTCTCGATCGGCCTGCACTGCCGCCTGGTCGGCCGTCCGGCGCGCCTGGCCGCGCTCAAGCGCTTCATTGAATACGCCAAGAGCTTTGATCAAGTCTGGTTCACCCGGCGTGTGGACATCGCCCGTCACTGGCATGCCACCCACCCTTACAAAGCCGAGAACGCCCAATGACCGCTTTCAAAACCCTCAAGCCTTCGTCCCTGGAGCGCAGCGCCTTCGTCGAAGCCTTTGCCGACATCTACGAGCACTCGCCATGGGTCGCCGAAAAAGCCTACGACCTGGGCCAGCTGCAGGAAATCGACCAGATCGAAGCCCTGCATCAACGCATGAGCGACATTCTGCTGAGCGCCGATCACGCCGACCAGCTGGCCCTGATCAATGCTCACCCGGACCTCGCCGGCAAAGCAGCAGTCCAGGGTGAACTGACCGAGTCGAGCACCAATGAGCAGGCCGGCGCCGGCATCCACCAGTGCACCGCCGAAGAGTTCGAGCGCTTCACCGAACTCAACGATGCCTACAAAGAGAAGTTCAAGTTCCCGTTCATCATGGCGGTCAAAGGCAGCAACCGGCACCAGATCCTCGCCTCGTTCGAGAAGCGCATTCACAACTCGGTCGAAGCCGAGTTCAAGGAAGCGCTGGCGCAGATCAACCTGATTGCCCTGTTCCGCCTGCTGCAACTTTAAGGGTAAGCCCGGCCTTACCCTCCACAACACAGAATAAAGAGAATCCGCATGCGCACTTTAGTGATTGAGCCCTTGACCAAAGAAGCCTTCGCCCCTTTCGGTGACGTGATCGAAACCGACGGCAGCGACCACTTCATGATCAACAACGGTTCGACCATGCGCTTCCACAAGCTGGCAACGGTACAAACTGCCCAGCCCGAGGACAACGCGATCATCAGCATTTTCCGCGCCGACGCGCAGGACATGCCGCTGACCGTCCGCATGCTGGAGCGCCATCCGCTGGGCAGCCAGGCGTTCATTCCGCTGCTCGGCAATCCCTTTCTGATCGTGGTCGCGCCACTTGGCGATGCACCTGTATCGGGCCTGGTCCGTGCCTTTCGCAGTAATGGAAGGCAGGGCATCAATTACCATCGCGGCGTCTGGCACCACCCGGTGCTGACGATCGAAAAGCGGGATGACTTCCTGGTGGTTGATCGCAGTGGCACTGGCAACAACTGCGATGAGCATTTTTTCAATGAGGATGAGCAATTGATCCTCGCCCCCCACCAATAAGAGAAGACCTGAGCACCCGGCTACAGGGTGCCTGGGTAGAGGTAAAGACTGTGGAAGCACATCTGTTGGAATGGCTGAACCTGAGCGTGCGTTGGGTTCACATGATCACTGGCGTCGCCTGGATTGGCGCGTCGTTCTACTTTGTCTGGCTGGAAAACAACCTCAACCGGGCCAACCCGCGCGATGGTCTGTCCGGCGATCTCTGGGCGATTCACGGTGGCGGGATCTACCACCTGGAGAAATACAAGCTGGCTCCGCCAAAGATGCCGGAGAACCTGCACTGGTTCAAATGGGAAGCCTATTTCACCTGGATGTCGGGTATCGCCCTGTTGTGCCTGGTGTTCTACTGGAACCCGACCCTGTACCTGCTGGCCCCTGGCAGCACCCTGAGCGGCGCTGAAGGTATCGCCATCGGCGTTGGTTCGCTGATCGCCGGCTGGTTCATCTATGACTTCCTGTGCGACTCGCCACTGGGCAAACGCCCTGGCCTTCTCGGTCTGGTGCTGTTCGTCCTGGTCATTGCCGCCTGCTTCGGTTTCAGCCAGGTGTTCAGCGGTCGTGGTGCGTACCTGCACACCGGCGCGATCATCGGCACCATCATGGTCGGTAACGTGTTCCGCATCATCATGCCGGCCCAGCGTCAGCTGGTCGCCGCCATCGAAGCCAACCAGACCCCGGATCCGCTCCTGCCGGCCAAGGGCCTGCTGCGCTCGCGGCACAACAACTACTTCACCCTGCCGGTGCTGTTCATCATGATCAGCAACCACTTCCCGAGCACCTACGGTAGCCAGTACAACTGGCTGATCCTGGCCGGTATCGCAGTGGCTGCTGTGTTGGTACGTCACTACTTCAACACCCGCCACGACAGCAACAAGTACGCCTGGACCCTGCCGGTCGGTGCCCTGTCGATGATCTGCCTGGCTTACGTCACTGGCCCCGCGCCAATGCCGACCGCGCCTGAGCAAGCCGCCGCCAAGGTCGAGTACCAACCGCTGCCGGAAACCGCACAGGGTGGCAAAACCGCTGCCGAGAAAGCTGCAGAGCAAGCCGCCGCACCTGCCCAGGCTGCCGCCCCTGCCGAAGCACCCGCAGCCAACGTCGCCAAACTCGACGATGCCGGTTTCGACAAGATCCACAGCGTCATCCAGGAACGTTGCACCGTGTGCCATTCGGCCAAACCGACCAGCCCGCTGTTCAGCGCTGCACCTGCCGGGGTCATGCTCGACACCCCGCAACAGATCCAGCAGCAAGCCGCGCGCATTCAGGCACAAGCCGTGACCACGCAGATCATGCCACTGGGCAACATCACCCAGATGACCCAGCAGGAACGTGAACTGATCGGTGCCTGGATCGCCAAAGGTGCTCCAACCAAGTAAGTAACAGGCTTCAAGCGACAAGCTGCAAGCTGCAAGCCAAGCGCCACCTCCTGCTTCTCCTTGAGGCCTGGCGCTTGAAGCTTGCAGCTCTAAAGAATAAAAACAAAACCGAGGTGTTGCATGTCCGAGTCACGCAAGGCGTACATCCCCGTTGCGCCCCCACGACAGCCACTGCCAATGCTCCAACTGTTCCTGGTGGGTCTACAACATGTCTTGCTGATGTATGGAGGCGCGATTGCCGTGCCTTTGATCATCGGCCAGGCCGCCGGCCTTTCTCGTGAAGAAGTCGCTTTCCTGATCAATGCCGACCTGCTGGTCGCTGGTGTCGCCACCATTGTCCAGTCGTTCGGCATTGGCGCAGTCGGCATCCGCATGCCGGTGATGATGGGTGCAAGCTTTGCTGCGGTCGGCAGCATGGTGGCCATGGCTGGTATGCCCGGCGTCGGCCTGCAAGGTATTTTCGGTGCGACCATTGCCGCCGGTTTCTTCGGCATGCTGATCGCCCCGTTCATGTCCAAGGTGGTGCGTTTCTTCCCACCGCTGGTGACCGGCACGGTCATCACCTCGATTGGTCTTTCGCTGTTTCCGGTTGCCGTTAACTGGGCCGGTGGCGGCGCCAGTGCCGAAACCTTCGGCTCCCCTATCTACCTGATCGTCGCTGGCCTGGTGCTGGCCACCATCCTCCTGGTCAATCGCTTCATGCGTGGCTTCTGGGTCAATGTCTCGGTGCTGATCGGCATGGGCCTGGGTTATATCCTGGCCGGCTCCATCGGCATGGTCGACCTCTCCGGCCTCGACGCGGCGCCCTGGGTGCAAGTGGTGACACCGCTGCACTTCGGCATGCCGACCTTCAGCCTGGCGCCGATCCTGTCCATGTGCCTGGTGGTGGTGATCATCTTTGTCGAGTCCACCGGCATGTTCCTCGCCCTGGGCAAGGTCACCGACCGTGAAGTCACTCCGGGTATGCTGCGCCGCGGCCTGATGTGCGACGCCGGTGCATCGTTTGTCGCCGGTTTTTTCAACACTTTCACCCACTCCTCGTTCGCCCAGAACATCGGCCTGGTGCAGATGACTGGCGTGCGCTGCCGCTATGTCACGGTGGTTGCCGGTGGTTTTCTGATCCTGCTCAGCCTGCTGCCCAAGGCGGCCTTCCTGATTGCCTCGATTCCACCTGCAGTATTGGGCGGCGCCTCCATTGCCATGTTCGGCATGGTCGCCGCCACCGGGATCAAGATCCTCCAGGAAGCCGACATCGCTGACCGCCGCAACCAGTTGCTGGTCGCCGTCAGCGTCGGCATGGGCCTGATCCCTGTGGTGCGTCCGGAGTTCTTCGCGCAGATGCCGCAGTGGATGGAACCGATCACCCACAGCGGGATCGCCATGGCCACGGTCAGCGCGCTGATCCTCAACCTGCTGTTCAACATCCTCGGCGGCGCCGAACGCGCTGCGCACAACGAAGCCGCCCACCAGCACTGAATCTTTGGGCGGCGCTTGCCGCCCGGTACCACCCCGAGCAATACGCAGGACCGTCGACCCGTGGGAGCGGGTCGGCCGGGGCGTTTCGCGCCGAAAAACCGAAAACCAACAATAACAAAGCCGGGAATCACAACATGAAAGGCATCACCACTTCCCTCCTGTTGGGTAGCAGTCTGCTGGCCGCTTTGCCAGCTAGCGCTGAGGACCTGCTGCTGTGGCACACCAACAGCCTCTCCTACCTCTACGGCAAGGACTTCCAGGTCAACCCTGCGATCCAGCAGACGGTGACCTTCGAGCACGCCAACAAGTGGAAATACGGCGACACCTTCCTGTTCGTCGACAAGATCTTCTACAACGGCGGTACCGACCGCAACAAAGGCAACAACACCTATTACGGTGAGTTCAGCCCGCGTCTGTCGTTCGGCAAGATCTTCGATCGCAAATTCGAGTTCGGCCCGATCAAGGACGTGCTGATCGCCATGACCTACGAGTCGGGCGAAGGCGACAACGAGGCCTACCTGATCGGCCCTGGTTTCGACCTGGCGATTCCCGGTTTCAACTACTTCACCCTCAACATCATGCAGCGCAACACCGAGGGCAGCCGCCCAGGTGATGGCGTTTGGCAGATTACCCCGACCTTTTCCTACACCATCCCCGTAGGCAGGTCCGACATCCTCGTCGATGGCTACATGGACTGGGTAGTCGCTGTC
>JBOICD010000220.1:0-6280 GCA_050739855.1 Pseudomonas sp. | reverse complement strand
AAGCAGGCCTGTCCCCAGGTATGGGACAGGCTCGCACCCAGGAAAACGGTGCATCGAAAGCATCCAAAGGGCTGGCCTCGGGCCGGCTTGGACTGCTGGCAAGCATTGTCCTGGGTATCTCCACCATTGCACCGGTCTACACCCTCACTGGTGCCCTCGGCCCAACCGTGCGTGAAGTCGGTGCCCATCTGCCGGCGGTGTTCATCGTCGGTTTCCTGCCGATGCTGCTGGTAGCGCTGGGCTACCGCGAGCTGAATTCGGCCGAACCTGACAGCGGCACGTCCTTTACCTGGTCGGCGCGGGCGTTCGGTCCGATGATCGGCTGGATCGGTGGCTGGGGTCTGGTCACCGCCACTACCATCGTGCTGTCCAACCTCGCGGGGGTGGCCGTCGACTTCTTCTATCTGTTCCTGGGGCAGATAAGCGGTAGCCACGAGGTGGCAGCGCTGGCCGATAACCTGCTGATCAACGTCGTTACCTGTTGCGTGTTCATCGCCATGGCGGTGTGGATCTGCTGCCGCGGGATCACCACCACCATGACCGTGCAGTACGGCCTGGTGGCGCTGCAGTTGGTGGTGCTGGTGGGCTTTGCCATGGCCGCTTTTGGCGAGTCGTCAGCGGCGCCGCCACTGGAGTTTGACCTCGACTGGTTCAACCCCTTTGGTGTCGAATCGTTTTCGGCGTTTGCCGCCGGACTGTCGTTGTCGATCTTCATCTTCTGGGGCTGGGATGTCTGCCTGAGCATCAGCGAAGAGTCGGTGGGCAGCGGTGACACCCCTGGCCGTGCGGCGACCCTGACGGTACTGCTGATTCTCGGCCTGTACCTGGTGACGGCGATTGCCACGCTGCAATTCGCCGGCATCAGTGATGTCGGCCTGGGCTTGAACAACCCGCGCATTCAGGAGAACGTCTTCGCCCACCTGGCCGGTCCGGTCATGGGGCCGCTGGCGATCCTGATGTCGATCGCGGTGCTGGCCAGTACTGCAGCGTCGCTGCAGTCCACCTTCGTTTCGCCTGCGCGGACCTTGTTGGCCATGGGTTACTACGGTGCGGTGCCGGAGCGCTTCGCCAACATCTGCCCGCGCTCGAAAACCCCGCGTTACGCGACGATCTGTGCCGGTGTGGCGGCAGGTGTGTTCTACGTCACCATGCGTACCCTGAGCGAGAACGTACTGGCCGACACCATCACCGCCCTGGGCATGATGATCTGCTTCTACTACTCGCTGACCGCCTTTGCCTGTGTCTGGTACTTCCGCCACAGCCTGTTCGACAGCGTGCGCCACTTCCTGATGCGTGGCCTGTGCCCGCTGCTCGGTGGCGGCATTCTCTCGGTGATCTTCCTGCAGACAGCCTACGACAGCGCTTCCCCGTCGTTTGGCAGCGGTTCGCATGTAGGTGGTTTGGGCTTGGTGTTCGTGATCGCAATGATCATCACACTGCTGGGGCTGGGGCTGATGATGCTGTCACGCCTGCGGGCGCCGGCATTCTTCCTGGGCATGACCCTGCAACGTCACGCCACTGTCTCCAACCGCCGCTAAGCGGCTGGAGTGACCGGTTGCTCAGGCAAGCAATTGCTTGAGCAGCTGGCCATGACGCTGCTGCTGGTTAGCCTGCAGCAAACGGTTGGCGCGGAACACCGCCTTGAGGTCTTCCAGCGCTGTGGCGAAGTCATCGTTGATGATGACGAAGTCATACTCGTCGTAGTGACTCATCTCGCTGACCGCTTCACGCATACGTCCTTCGATGATTTCATCGCTGTCCTGGCCACGGTTGGTCAGGCGCTGGCGCAGGGCTTCCTGGGTCGGCGGCAGGATGAAGATCGAGCGCGCCTCAGGCATCAGCTTGCGCACTTGCTGGGCACCTTGCCAGTCGATTTCCAGGATCAGGTCGTGGCCCTGATCGAGGGTCTGCTGCAGCGCGCTGCGCGAAGTCCCGTAGAAATTACCGAACACTTCGGCCTGTTCGAGGAAGTCGCCTTGCTCGATCATCAGCTTGAATTCGGCGTGCTCGACGAAGTGGTAGTTCACACCGTGCACTTCGCCTGGGCGCATGGCCCGGGTGGTGTGCGAAACCGACACCTGGATGCTGTTGTCGGCGTCGATCAGGGCCTTGACCAGGCTGGTCTTGCCGGCGCCGGACGGGGCGGAAACGATATAAAGGATGCCGCTGCTGTGATTCATGGTCGGGGTGGCCTTACTCAATGTTCTGTACTTGTTCACGCATCTGCTCGATCAGTACCTTGAGGTTGACCGCGGACTGGGTGCTGCGTGGGTCGAAGGCTTTGGAGCCCAGGGTGTTGGCTTCGCGATTGAGCTCCTGCATCAGGAAGTCCAGGCGCCGGCCAGCGGCACCGCCGGACTTGAGCACCCGGCGCACTTCGTTGATGTGGGTGCTCAGGCGGTCGAGCTCTTCAGCGACGTCGCTCTTCTGCGCCAGCAGGACCATTTCCTGTTCCAGGCGCTGCGGGTCGAGTTCGGCCTGCATGTCGGTGAAGCGGTCGAGAATCTTCTGACGCTGGGCAGCGAGCATCTGCGGCACCAGGGCGCGCAGGGTGGTGACTTCGCTGGCCATGCCGTCGAGGCGCTCGTTGATCAGACGGGCCAGTTCGGTGCCTTCGCGGTTGCGGCCGTTCTTGAGCTCCTTGAGGGCTTGTTCGAACAACTCCAGCGCTTCGTTGTTCAGCGCCTGTGGATCGCTGGCATCAGCGACCAGCACGCCTGGCCAGGCCAGCACTTCCAGCGGATTCAGCGGCGCCGGCTGCTTGATCAGGCTGGCCACGGTCTCGGCGGCGGCGACCAGTTGCGCGGCGCGCTCGCGGTCGACCTGCAGGGGCTTGCCGGCGTTCTCTTCATTGAAGCGCAAGGTGCATTCGACCTTGCCCCGCGACAACCCCTGGCGCAGCGCTTCACGCACTGCACCTTCGAGGTCGCGCAGCGCTTCGGGCAAGCGCAGGTGCGGCTCCAGGTAGCGATGGTTGACCGAGCGTAGTTCCCAGATCAGGGTGCCCTGGCTACCGGCGCGCTCGACACGAGCAAAAGCGGTCATGCTGTGCACCATGGGAAGTACCTCGCAAAAAAGGGTCAAGGAAAAGCCAACCGGCTGCAAAGGCGCAGGATTGTAGCGCAGTGCGGCGCTGGCTCCCAATGCACTGATGTTACAAACAGTCAGACAGCTCCCGGAAAAAACCGACCAACGCCTCTGGGCCCACTGTTTTCGGGGCTGCGACAATAGACGTGTCCTCCGGGCCCGGTGCGCTCTATAATGCTGGGCAGATTCAAACCCAGTACAGGTATCCCAAATGAAACGTCCAAGTGGTCGCGCTGCCGATCAGCTCCGCTCGATCCGCATCACCCGCAACTACACCAAACACGCCGAGGGATCAGTACTGGTCGAGTTCGGTGACACCAAAGTCGTCTGCACCGTCAGCGTCGAGAACGGTGTGCCGCGCTTCCTCAAAGGTCAGGGCCAAGGCTGGCTGACCGCCGAGTACGGCATGCTGCCGCGCTCCACCGGCGAGCGTAACCAGCGTGAAGCCGCCCGCGGCAAGCAGGGTGGTCGTACCCTCGAAATCCAGCGTCTGATCGGCCGTTCGCTGCGTGCCGCGCTGGACATGAGCAAACTCGGCGACATCACCCTGTATGTCGACTGCGACGTGATCCAGGCCGATGGCGGTACCCGCACCGCGTCGATCACCGGCGCGATGGTCGCCCTGGTTGATGCCCTGCGTGTGGTCAAGAAGCGTGGCGGCCTGAAAAGCGGTGACCCGCTCAAGCACATGATCGCTGCCGTCTCGGTCGGCATGTACCAGGGCGAAGCCGTGCTCGACCTGGACTACCTGGAAGACTCGGCTGCCGAGACTGACCTGAACGTGGTCATGACCAGCCAGGGTGGCTTCATCGAAGTCCAGGGCACAGCCGAAGGCGCGCCGTTCCAGCCGGAAGAGCTCAACGCCATGCTGGCGCTGGCGCAAAAAGGCATGGTCGATCTGTTCGAACTGCAGAAAGCCTCGCTGGCTGACTGATTTCGACACGGCAAGGAGCAGAACATGACCGAGCAACCGTTACAGTTGCCAACCCCCAATGCCGAGATTCGTCAGTGGGCGATGTTCTGTCACCTGGCCGCGCTGCTGGGGTTGGTGGTGCCGTTTGGCAACCTGCTGGGTCCGCTGGTGATGTGGATCTGGAAGAAGGATCTTGACCCGTTCATCGATGCCCAAGGTAAGGAAGCGCTGAATTTTCAGCTTACCGTGTTCCTGGCGTCGATCATCTGCTTTGCGCTGATGTTCGTGCTGGTGGGGATCGTGTTGTTCGGCATGTTGATGGTTGCCGTGCTGATTCTCACGATCGTTGCCGGGGTCAAGGCCAATGACGGGCAGCCCTATCGTTACCCGATGACCTGGCGGCCGATCAAGTAGGAGCGGGCTTGCCCCGCGATTGCGGGCTGTCTGCCCCATCGTATCGCGGGGCAAGCCCGCTCCCACCGATTCGTTCAAGGTTGAAGAAAAAGGCGAGCCTCGAGCTCGCCTTTTTCATGTCTGCTTTTGGTTGTCAGAGAATGCGGGCTTACTTGTAGTCCGGGATTGTTCCTGCAAAAAAAACGTCGGATCTGACAATGAAATCCGAATGTGGAGTAGGACGTTTCTGTATCGGTTTCTACTGGGTTTTTAGCTGTAAATGGCGTGCTAGGTTCCGGGCTTCACATGCCCAAGGAATCAGCTTATGTCTACTAGGAACAATCACCCTGCAACCTCCTTCAGCCCCCCTGCAGGCGGAGTGTCGATGTCGGACGACTTCCTGACGGTCGTGGGGTGACGTATGGGCATGCGCTCCAACATGTTCGGCCGGGGTGAGGGGCTTCACGGCGACAAGACCACGACGGGGGCAACCTGCCTGAGCAGCCTGCCGCAAGCTGCGCATTGCCAGCGCGGCATACTGCGCAAGGGGGATGTCACCACGCTTTGCCCGAAATGCGGCAAGTCCGGGAAAATAATCGAAGGGGATTCACGCTTCAAGTTCTACGGTATCCCGGTGGCGGTGGACGGCATGATGGTGCTCTGCGGCTGCCCGCCTGGTACCAATCGGCTGGTTGCCCCCTTGGGTGAATGGATCGGACCGGGCGGGCCGGCGGCGTCCCGATCTGCTCAAACGGCCAATCGCGGGCCGGCGGCTTCACCCGCCTCGGATACGTCCCGCTTCGCCCCTGCGGCCCGCGCCGCACCAGGCATGTCTGCAGCCCCGGGGACGCTGGAACCTGGCTTCTATGTAGTGCCGCGCAGCATGTCCGTTCAGCAGGTGCTGGCCGAACTGGGGCTCGATACCCGCTACCTGTCGACTCGCCTGCAGCGGCTCAACCCCACCTTTGCCCAGGGTTTCAAAGCGGGCGAAATCTTCGTTATCGGCGATCCGAACAACGGCACGGCCTGTGCGCGTGAGGAAGCCCAGTTGATGGCCGCTGCCGCTCAGGTCCGCGAGGTGCTGACGCCGCTCAATGAGGACGAGGCCAATTTCATGGTCCGCTACCAGGGCGAGATTGCCGGGTTGCTCAGTGGTGCCAGTCAGGCAATGGGCATTGGCAAGGACATGCTGAGCCAGGGGCTCAAGCAGGTTGAAGGCAGCTTGCGCGCCCTTGAGCAGCTGTACCAACGGACCTTCAGTGCTCATGGGCACCTGAAAAGTGACGAGTTCTTCGCTTCACGCCAGCAGCTGTACCGCCAGCTGGACGGGCAGTTGAAGGGCGCGTTTCTGAACAAATCGTTGAATCTGGGCAGTTACGAGACGTTGCGTCGTGATCTGGGCATCTCCACCAAGAGCCTGGTGCACCACTGGAGTCGCGCCGGTGCGCCGGGTGAAATTCCGGGTTATGCCACGCATCTGGACCAGGTGGCGAAGACGGCGAAGTACCTGAAGCACGGGGGATATGTCGGGATTGCGCTCGGTGGTGGTGCATCGATGCTCAAGGTGCAGGAGGTGTGTCGTTCCGGAGAAACAGAGGCGTGTAAAAGGATTCGATTTACCGAGGCAGGGAGCTTTTCTGGGGGACTAGGTGGTGGCGCGGTTGGTGCTCTTATAGGAGGTGACGTCGCCGTGGCTGTATGTGGTTTTGCCGCAGTTGCAGGTCCGGTTGGCGTAGGCTTATGTGGAATTGTATTGGTTGGCGGCGGATCACTTATCGGGGCAGTCGGCGGCGAGTCATTTGGAGAGTGGTTGGGAGACAGCATTTACGAGGCGCAAGGTGATTGATATCAACACTTGGCCGCCCGGTATTACGATCGCCTTTGGGT
>JBOICD010000219.1:0-6292 GCA_050739855.1 Pseudomonas sp. | reverse complement strand
GGCTTGCCCCGCGATGCGATGTAACGGACAGACCGCAATCGCGGGGCAAGCCCGCTCCCACCAAATTAGTTGCTGGACAGGCGGTCGCCGCGGGCGAAGCGCCAGGTGCGAATGATCTCCAGCCGGTCGATGTCGGCCAGATCGCCGGTAAACGGTGCAAAAGGCGCCGCCAGACGGACGATGCGCTGGGCGGCCTGGTCGAGCAGTGGTTGCCCGGAAGACTCCAGCACCAGCACTTCATGGAGCGAGCCGTCGTGGTTGATCGAGACCATTAGCCGCAGGTTACCGTAGATCTGCTGGCGACGGGCTTCGTCAGGGTAATTGAGGTTGCCGATGCGCTCGACCTTCTTGCGCCATTCATCCTTGTACCAGGCACCCTTGTCGCGCATGGTCGAGGCGGCATTCAGGCGATGGATGCGCGGGCGCTTGGCGTACAGCTGTTGCTCGTTGGAAAGCTCAGCTTCGAGGCTGGCGATCTGGCTGGACAGCTGCGAGCTGTCAAAGTCCGGGGTCGCCGCCTTGGGTTTGGGCTGCGGCTTGGCTTCCTTGGGCCGGGTTTCGACTTTTTGCGGCTTTGGCGCCTGGGTGGCGACTACGGCTTTGGGCGGTGCCGGTTGCGGCTGCACTTCGGGCTTGGCGGCCGGGGGCGGCGTGACCTTGTTGATCTTGCTGTCCTGGAATGGCGCGACTTCGGTGGTTTTCGGCACCGCTTTCTTGTCCAGGGTGCCGCTGCCCTGCTGGTTATTCTGGGCCAGGAAGTCGGCCTTGGGCGGGGCTTTCTCGCTTTTGAAGGTCGCCAGGGTGATTTCCATGGTGCGGCGGATTTCTTCCGGCTTGGCGAAGGAAAAGCCCAGGCCGAGAATCAGCGCCAGGTGCACCAGGGCTGCCAGGAACAGGGTAAAACCGAGCCGATCCGCCGGGCGAACGCGGGGCGGGGTGAAGTCGGCGGGGATGTCAGCAGGCAGCGTCATCAGGTATCCAGCAGCCGCGAGGTCGGGGGAAAACCGGCAGAGCGGGTGCGCAGGTCAAAAAAACGACCGGCATGATACCCCACTCTGCGCGGTTGCTCCGCGTCGGCGGTCAGCGCGCCTTGAGCTTGCGATCAATGGCATCCATCAACTGCACGCCAATGCGGGTGCCAAAGGCGTTGTCGATTTCCCGGATGCAGGTCGGGCTGGTGACGTTGATTTCGGTCAGGTGCTCACCAATTACGTCCAGGCCAACGAACAACAGGCCTTTCTCGCGCAGGGTCGGGCCGACCTGTTCGGCGATCCAGCGATCACGATCGGTCAGCGGGCGGGCTTCGCCACGGCCACCGGCGGCCAGGTTGCCACGGGTTTCGCCGCTGGCCGGAATGCGCGCCAGGCAGTAAGGCACCGGCTCGCCGTCGATCATCAGGATGCGCTTGTCGCCGTCGACGATCGCCGGCAGGTAGGCCTGGACCATGATCTGCGAGGCGCCATGCAGGGTCAGGGTCTCGAGAATCACCGAGAGGTTCGGGTCGCCCGCGCGATGGCGGAAGATCCCGGTACCGCCCATGCCATCCAGCGGTTTGAGGATCACGTCGCCCTGTTCGGCGGCGAATTCACGAATGATGTCCGGGCGGCGGCTGACCAGGGTCGGCGGTGTGCACTGCGGGAACAGGGTGGCGAACAGTTTTTCGTTGCAGTCGCGCAGGCTTTGCGGGCGGTTGACCACCAGCACGCCAGCGGCTTCGGCCTGTTCCAGCAAGTAGGTGCTGTAGACGAACTCCATGTCGAACGGCGGATCCTTGCGCATCAGGATCACGTCCAGATCGCTCAGGGCGTTGTCTTGCTCGGCTTCCAGCTCGAACCAGTGCTCCGGGTCGGCAAATACCTGCAGCGGGCGCATCCGCGCGCGGGCCTGGCCCTGGCCTTGGTAGAGGTCCTGCTGTTCCATGTAGAACAGCGACCAGCCGCGTTCCTGGGCAGCCAGCAACATGGCCAGCGAGCTGTCCTTTTTGTAGGAGATGGACGCGATGGGGTCCATGACAATCCCGAGGCGAACGCTCATGGGGTAGTTCCTCTCGGCGGCGCTATGCCGCAGTAGCTCGAATGAAAAGTGGCGTCAGGGTGGCGCTCGCAGCGCTGGCGGTCAAGGGAAAAACGCATCCAGGATGGCGCTGCGGCGGGCTGTGGCGCGGGCCGATGGAATGCACCCCCAGAGTGTGCTAAAAAGGCCTGGCACGTGGCCTGCACGGCCTTTCCAGGCGACGCTTGAGCAGCGATGGTAGAGCAATTATGGAACAGCCCGGCGCGGCACTGAAGGTGATGGTGATCGATGACTCGAAAACGATCCGTCGTACCGCACAAATGTTGCTCAATGAAGCTGGCTGCGAGGTCATCACCGCCACCGACGGCTTTGATGCGCTGGCCAAGATCGTCGACCAGCATCCGCAGATCATTTTCGTCGACGTGCTGATGCCGCGTCTGGATGGCTACCAGACCTGCGCCCTGATCAAGCACAACAGTGCCTTCAAGGACACGCCAGTGATTCTCCTGTCGTCCCGTGATGGCCTGTTCGACAAGGCCAGGGGCCGCGTGGTCGGCTCCGATCAATTTTTGACCAAACCTTTCAGCAAGGAAGAACTGCTGGACGCAATCAGGGCCCACGTGCCCGGGTTCGCCGCAGAAGAACAACACGCACCCTGACGCCGCGCCCCGGCAGCGGCGTCCAGTCCTTTGATGGGGAACAGCATGGCTCGAGTTCTGATCGTCGACGATTCGCCGACTGAAATGTACAAACTGACCGGGATGCTCGAAAAACACGGGCATCAGGTGCTCAAGGCCGAAAACGGCGCCGATGGTGTGGCCCTGGCACGTCACGAAAAACCCGACGCGGTGCTGATGGATATCGTCATGCCTGGCGTCAACGGTTTCCAGGCTACTCGCCAGCTCAGCAAGGATCCGGAAACTGCCGCTATCCCGGTGATCATTGTCACCACCAAGGATCAGGAAACCGACAAAGTCTGGGGCAAGCGTCAAGGCGCCAGCGACTACCTGACCAAGCCGGTGGATGAAGAGACCTTGATCAAGGTGCTCAACGGCGTTCTCAAAGGTTGACCACCCAACCCATGGGCGAGTCGCTGACGGCCTTCGAACTGCTGCTGGACATTGACCGGCGCTGCCGGCTGCTGGCGGCCGACCTGCCGTTGCAGGAAACCCGCCTGCAGAGCTGGAGCGGTATTGGCTTTCGCATCGGCGAGCAGTGGTTCGTCGCGCCCATGGGTGAGGTCGCCGAAGTCCTGCATGAGCCGCGCCTGAGCCGGATTCCCGGGGTCAAACCCTGGGTCAGCGGGGTGGCCAACCTGCGCGGACGCCTGCTGCCGGTCATGGACTTGTGCGGCTTCTTCGGTCTGGGCCTGTCAGCACCGCGCAAACAGCGACGGGTGCTGGTGCTCGACCATGAGGAGCTGTTTGCCGGGTTGCTGGTCGACGAGGTGCTGGGGTTGCAGCATTTTCCCCTGCACAGCCTCGAGCTGTCGCCGCCGACACCCTTGCTCAGCGGTGCAGAAGCCTTTGTCCAGGGCCATTTCCAGCAGCAACGCTGCTGGGCCATCTTCAGCCCGCTGGCCCTGGCCCAGGCGCCGGGCTTTCTCGACGTGGCGTTGTAAAGGAATGCCAGATTCGTGACCAAGACCACTACGGCAACTTCACCTCAAGGCTCACGCAGCAGCGCCCGGATCGCGGCGTTGTTCGTCGTGTTGATCCTGTCGATCATCCTGTTGTTCGCCAATTTCGCCTACCTCAACACCCAGGCCAATTACGACAAGCAGTACATCGGCCACGCCGGTGAGTTGCGGGTGCTGTCCCAGCGCATTGCCAAGAACGCCACCGAGGCGGCAGCGGGCAAGGCGCGGGCGTTTCGCCTGCTCAGCGAGGCGCGCAACGATTTCGAACAGCGCTGGGGTTACCTGAACAAAGGTGACGCGGCCACCGGCCTGCCTGCCGCACCGCCGGCGGTGCGCAATGAAATGGATGCGGTGCTGCGCGACTGGGAAGGTTTGCGCAAGAACACCGATACCATCCTGGCCAGTGAGCAGACCGTGTTGTCGCTGCACCAGGTTGCCGCAACCCTGGCCGAGACCGTGCCACAACTGCAGGTTGAGTACGAAAAAGTCGTCGAGATCCTGTTGCAGAGCGGCGCTCCGGCCAATCAGGTGGCGGTGGCCCAGCGCCAGTCGCTGCTGGCCGAGCGCATCCTCGGTTCGGTCAATACCGTGCTGGCCGGTGACGAGACCTCGGTTCAAGCAGCCGACGCCTTTGGTCGCGATGCCAGCCGGTTCGGCCAGGTGCTCGAAGGCATGCTCGGTGGCAACCCGACCCTGCAGATCACCCGTGTTCAAGACCCGGACGCCCGGGCGCGGCTGGCGGATATCGCCGAGCTGTTCCAGTTCGTTGCCGGTTCCGTGGATGAGATTCTCGAAACATCGCCAGAACTGTTCCGCGTTCGTGAAGCGGCCGGGAACATCTTCAACCAGTCGCAGACCCTGCTCGATGAAGCCTCGCGCCTGGCCAACGGCTTCGAGAACCTCGCCGGTGGGCGCACCCTGGATACCGTCGGTGGCTATGTGCTGGGGCTGCTGGCACTGGCGTCGATCATCCTCATCGGCCTGGTGATGGTCCGCGAAACCCATCGGCAACTGCGCGAAACCGCGCAGATGAATGAACGCAACCAGCAAGCGATCATGCGCTTGCTCGACGAAATTGAAGACCTGGCCGATGGCGACCTGACGGTGATGGTGTCGGTGACGGAAGACTTCACCGGTGCGATTGCCGACTCGATCAATTACTCCATCGACCAGTTGCGTGATCTGGTGGCCACCATCAACCTCAGTGCCGAGGAAGTGGCCAGCGCCGTGCAGGACACCCAGAACACCGCCCACCAGTTGGCCAAGGCCTCGGAGCACCAGGCCGAGCAGATCACCGAGGCCTCGGTGGCAGTCGGCGACATGGCCGAGTCCATCGACCGGGTCTCCACCCATGCCTACGAGTCGGCGAAGGTTGCCGAGCGCTCGGTGGCCATTGCCAACAAGGGCAATGAAGTGGTGCACAACACCATCCGCGGCATGGACAACATTCGCGAACAGATCCAGGACACCGCCAAACGGATCAAGCGTCTGGGCGAGTCGTCCCAGGAGATCGGCGATATTGTCAGTCTGATCGATGATATTGCCGATCAGACCAACATTCTCGCCCTCAATGCGGCGATCCAGGCGTCGCTGGCGGGTGAGGCGGGGCGCGGATTCGCCGTGGTCGCCGACGAGGTTCAACGTCTGGCTGAACGCTCGTCCTCAGCCACCCGGCAGATCGAGGCATTGGTCCGCACCATTCAGACCGACACCAACGAGGCGGTGATTTCCATGGAGCAGACCACTGCTGAAGTGGTGCGCGGTGCGGGCCTGGCCCAGGATGCCGGCGTCGCTCTGGAGGAGATCGAAGGGGTGTCGCAAACCCTCGCCGAACTCATCCACAGCATCTCTGATGCCGCCCAGCTACAGACCTCATCGGCCGGGCAGATCTCGCATACCATGGCGATAATCCAGCAAATCACCTCACAGACCTCGGCAGGATCCAGCGCGACCGCCGAAAGCATTGGCAACCTGGCCCGCATGGCCAGTGAAATGCGTCGCTCGGTGTCCGGCTTCACCCTGCCACCGAACCCACCACGTTGAGCGCACGCACGTGAGCATGGCAACGGGAGCAGATATGGCTGAGCGCCACGACACGGTAGCCCTGACCTGGGTCAAGGGCGCCATCGCCGACTGCCTGGCCCAGGCGCGCCTGGCGCTGGAGCACTTCTGCGCGGAACCCGGCAATGAAGATGACCTGCTCGGGTTTATCGACAACCTGCACCAGGTGCGCGGCTGCCTGGTGATGCTCGAACTCAGTGGCGCCGCATTGCTCGCCGAAGAGCTGGAGCAGCTGGGCATAGCCCTGAAGGAAAAACGTGTCAGCCAGCGCGGTGAAGCCCTGGGCGCCTTGTTTCGCGGCCTTGAACAGTTGCCGCTGTATCTGGAACGGCTGCGTAGCGCCCGCCGCGACTTGCCGCTGGTGGTGCTGCCGGTGCTCAACCAGCTGCGGGCCGAGCGTGGCGTCGAACCGTTGGCTCCCGGTAGCCTGTCAGGCCCGGCGCCGGTGGCGGCCGAGGAACTGGCCAATCTTGATTTATCCCTCGGCTCCTTGCGCGAGCGTCTGCAGGCGGGTTCCGACCGCGACGCCTTGCGATCGGTGGTGGCGGCGCTGTGTGAGGACCTGATGCGGGTCAAGGA
>JBOICD010000218.1:0-6300 GCA_050739855.1 Pseudomonas sp. | reverse complement strand
ATTGCGATGTGACTGACAGATCGCTATCGCGGGGCAAGCCCGCTCCCACAGCCCGAAGGCTGGCGTTCTGTTTAGCGCGGCAGAACCGGCTGGCGGGCGGGCTTCTTCTTGCCCTTGCCACCCTTGGCGGCTTCCTTGCGTTCCTTGGCTGCCTGCTGGTTGCGGGCAAAGGCCGCGGCCTTGGCCTGTTCGCGCTTGTCCCACGGATTGGAACCGTCGCTGCCACGTGGCGGCAAGCCGGTATGCTGGGTAAGGATCTTCTGCTCTTTGGCCACCTTGTGGCTGCCCGCCGGCGTCGAGTTCTTGCGCCGGGCACTCTGGTAGCTGTCGGTGGCAGGCTGGTGCAGCGGAATCAGCTGGTGCTTGCCCGGGCCGATCAGGTCGGCACGGCCCATGCGCTCCAGGGCTTCACGCAGCATCGGCCAGCCCTTCGGATCGTGATAACGCAGGAAGGCCTTGTGCAGACGGCGCTGCTGCTCGCTCTTGACGATGGTCACCGGGTCGCTCTTGTAAGTGACCTTGCGCAGCGGGTTCTTGCCCGAGTGGTACATGGCCGTGGCCGAGGCCATCGGCGACGGGTAGAACGCCTGCACCTGGTCGGCACGGAAGCCGTTGCCCTTGAGCCACAGGGCCAGGTTCATCATGTCTTCGTCGGTGGTGCCCGGGTGCGCGGCGATGAAGTACGGGATCAGGTACTGCTCTTTGCCCGCTTCCTTGGAGTACTTCTCGAACATGCGCTTGAAGCGGTCGTAACTACCGATGCCCGGCTTCATCATCTGATTCAGCGGGCCTTCTTCGGTGTGCTCCGGGGCAATCTTCAGGTAGCCGCCAACGTGGTGGGTCACCAGTTCCTTGACGTACTCCGGCGATTCCACCGCCAGGTCATAGCGCAGGCCCGAGGCGATGAGGATCTTCTTCACCCCCGGCAAGGCACGCGCACTGCGGTACAACTTGATCAGCGCGGAGTGATCGGTGTTCAGGTTCGGGCAAATGCCCGGGAACACGCACGATGGCTTGCGGCACGCCGATTCGATCTCGGGGCTCTTGCAGGCAATACGGTACATGTTCGCGGTCGGGCCACCGAGGTCGGAAATGACACCGGTAAAACCAGGCACCTTGTCGCGGATCTCTTCGATTTCGCGAATGATCGACTCGTGGGAGCGGTTCTGGATGATCCGCCCTTCGTGCTCGGTGATCGAGCAGAAGGTGCAGCCACCGAAGCAGCCACGCATGATGTTCACCGAGAAACGGATCATGTCGTAGGCCGGGATTTTCTCCTTGCCATACGCCGGGTGCGGGATGCGCGCATAGGGCATGCCGAACACGTAGTCCATTTCTTCAGTGGTCATCGGAATCGGTGGCGGGTTGAACCACACGTCCACTTCACCGTGCTTTTGCACCAGGGCACGGGCGTTGCCCGGGTTGGTTTCCAGGTGCAGCACGCGGTTGGCGTGGGCATAGAGCACGGCGTCACCACGGACCTTCTCGAACGATGGCAGGCGAATCACCGTTTTGTCGCGGGTCATGCGCGGGCTGGCCAGGATCTGTACAACCTTGGCTTCGTTCGGGTCTTCGACCGGGCCCTTCTCCTGCTCGATGGCGCAGGCCTGGGTGTCCTGGGTGTTGACGTACGGGTTGATGATCTTGTCGATCTTGCCCGGACGGTCGATACGCGTGGAGTCGACTTCGTACCAGCCTTGCGGCGTGTCACGACGAATGAATGCAGTACCGCGAATGTCGGTAATGTCTTCGATCTTCTCACCGAACGCCAGGCGCTGAGCCACTTCAACGATGGCCCGCTCGGCGTTGCCGTACAGCAGGATATCGGCGCAGGCATCGATCAGGATCGAATGGCGAACCTTGTCCTGCCAGTAGTCGTAGTGGGCGATGCGGCGCAGGGAAGCCTCGATGCCGCCAAGGACGATCGGCACATGCTTGTAAGCCTCCTTGCAGCGCTGGCTGTAGACCAGACTGGCGCGGTCCGGACGCTTGCCGGCCAGACCACCCGGGGTATAGGCGTCGTCGGAGCGGATCTTCTTGTCGGCGGTGTAACGGTTGATCATCGAGTCCATGTTGCCGGCCGCGACGCCGAAGAACAGGTTCGGCTCGCCGAGCTTCATGAAGTCGTCTTTGGACTGCCAGTTCGGCTGGGCAATGATGCCGACGCGAAAGCCCTGGGCCTCCAGCAGACGGCCGATGATCGCCATGCCGAACGACGGATGGTCGACATAGGCGTCGCCGGTCACGATGATGATGTCGCAGGAGTCCCAGCCGAGCTGATCCATCTCCTCCCTGCTCATCGGCAGGAAAGGCGCTGGTCCGAAGCATTCGGCCCAGTACTTGGGATAGTCGAAAAGTGGTTTGGCTGCTTGCATGTCAGTGACCGGTAGCTAATCGATGAAAAATCGCGGGCGCGGAATATAGCACAAAAATTGACCAATTCCGACGCTAAAGGTCGGAATAGGTCAATTAGCCTTATTCGTCGTCGTCGAAGTTGTAACTACCCGGCGCCAGGTTCTCGAACCGCGTGTACTTACCGATGAAGGCCAGGCGGATAAAGCCGATCGGGCCGTTCCGCTGCTTGCCGATAATGATCTCGGCGATGCCCTTGTGCTCGGTTTCCGGGTGATAGACCTCGTCACGGTAAACGAACATGATCACGTCGGCGTCCTGCTCGATCGCACCCGATTCACGCAAGTCGGAGTTCACCGGGCGCTTGTTCGGCCGCTGTTCGAGGGAGCGGTTGAGCTGCGACAGCGCCACTACCGGGCAGTTGAACTCTTTGGCCAGGGCCTTGAGCGAGCGGGAGATTTCGGAAATCTCGTTGGTGCGGTTGTCACCGCTGGAACCGGGGATCTGCATCAACTGCAGGTAGTCGATCATGATCAGGCCGACTTCGCCGTGCTCACGCACCAGGCGACGGGTACGCGCGCGCATTTCCGACGGGCTGATGCCGGCGGTATCGTCGATGAACAGCTTGCGGTCGTTGAGCAGGTTGACCGCCGAGGTCAGCCGCGGCCAGTCGTCATCTTCGAGCTGACCGGAACGCACCTTGGTCTGGTCGATACGGCCCAGGGACGAGAGCATACGCATGATCAGCGATTCACCTGGCATCTCCAGGGAATACACCAGTACCGCCTTGTCGCTGCGCAACACGGCGTTCTCCACCAGGTTCATGGCGAAGGTGGTCTTACCCATGGACGGACGGCCAGCGACGATGATCAGGTCGGCCGGCTGCAGGCCGCTGGTCTTCTCGTCGAGGTCGGTGTAGCCGGTGGACAGGCCGGTGATCGCGCTGTCGGTGTTGAACAGCGTGTCGATGCGGTCGATGGCTTTGGTCAGCAGGTCGTTGACGCCAACCGGGCCGCCGGTTTTCGGCCGTGCTTCGGCGATCTGGAAGATCTGCCGCTCGGCCTCATCGAGAATTTCTGCGGCGTTACGCCCCTGGGGGTTGAAGGCACTGTCGGCGATCTCGTTGCTGATGCTGATCAGCTGCCGCAGGGTCGCCCGCTCGCGGATGATCGCGGCATAAGCCTTGATGTTGGCCACCGACGGGGTGTTCTTGGCCAGCTCGCCCAAGTAGCCGAGGCCGCCGATTTGCGAACTCAGACCTTCCTTGTCCAGTTGCTCGTGCAGCGTCACCACGTCGAACGGGGCGTTCTGGTCGGCGAGCTTGTGGATGGCGCGGAAGATCAGACGGTGGTCATGCCGGTAGAAATCGCCGTCGGAGACTTGATCGAGCACTCGCTCCCAGGCGTTGTTGTCCAGCATCAGGCCACCGAGCACGGCCTGTTCGGCCTCGATGGAATGCGGCGGCACCTTCAGGGCAGAGGTTTGCAGATCATATTGCTCGGGGGCGGTTATCTCGTTCATGGCCACGCAGGAATCAGGGTGATGAAAAAGACAAAGGGCACGACCTGCAAAGCAGGATCGTGCCCGATGTTAACCGGCCGGCACTCAGGGTGCCAGCCGATTGGTCCAGCTTAGGCTGCGACAACAACCACGCGAACGGTGGCTTCAACGTCGCTGTGCAGGTGCACGGCAACGTCGTATTCGCCGACGTTACGGATGGTGCCGTTCGGCAGACGAACTTCAGCTTTGGCCACTTCAACGCCAGAGGCGGTCAGGGCGTCAGCGATGTCGTGGGTGCCGATCGAACCGAACAGCTTGCCTTCGTCACCGGCGGTGGCAGTGATGGTCACTTCCAGCTCGGCCAGTTGGGCAGCGCGAGTTTCAGCCGAAGCTTTTTTCTCTGCAGCGATTTTTTCCAGCTCAGCACGACGCTCTTCGAACGCAGCCAGGTTGGCAGCGGTAGCAGCGGTGGCTTTGCCGAATGGCAGCAGGAAGTTACGACCGTAACCGGCCTTAACATTTACCTTGTCGCCCAGGTTGCCCAGGTTGGCGACTTTTTCCAGCAGGATCAGTTCCATTTGGTAATAACCTCTTAACTTTTAACCTTCACCGTTCGCGGAATCGTTATCGGCACCTTTCGGGGGTACCTTGCGACCGCGAAAATCAATCAGGCTGTCGACAATGGCCAAAACCACGAGCAACGGATAAGTCAGCTGCATGAACAGCAGCAGTGTCACGTACATCCCGACCAACCAGAACTTGCCCAGTCGTCCTTGCGCCACCAGCCCATGCATCAGGGCGAGCCCTGCAAACATCAGCGGTACGCTGCACAGGGGCGTCAACATCGCCAGTTCGGGACCGAAATTCGGTCCTACCAGCATGAGCACCACCAGTACCAGCGTCGGCACCAGAGGAAGCCTGACCGCTTGAAACTCGCGACCAAAACCTCCCGGGTTATACAACACTGCCTGCCAGTAACGACCCAACATCAGGGCCAGCACACTGACGGCTTGCAACAATGCCGCTATGAGGCCGTTGAGCACCGGTGCGATCAGGCTGCCCAGGCGGGCCCGCTCCTCTACCGACAACTGCTGGTAGAGACCGTCGAGCATCTGCGGCAGGGCTTTTTCAAGCGCTCCAGCCAGAGCTTCGATCGGTTCGCGGAACACCGAACCCAGAACCACGCCATACACAAGGCCCATGGCGATGCTGAACAACAGCACCCGGTTCCAGGATTGGCCGGCGCGCAACAGCGCAGCCAGCCCCAGCGTCCCCAGCAACACCATCAAGGTGCGCGGCTCGCCGAAGAACCACCAGGCCAACGCCGGCAATAATGCCCAGGCGAGGATCCCGGAGGCGTCCTTGAAACCGCGCCGCAGGAACACCAGGCTCCCGGCGGCGGCACTCAACCAGAACAACAGCGGCAACGCCGCACAACCCACCACCACCAGGGTGGCTTGCACGCGACCGCGCATGATGAAATCAGCTAAGGCGCGCATGCATTCTATCCTTTGCTACTTGTCGACGACCCGGTCTCAGCGGCCGTGGCTGTCGGTGTAGGGCAGCAGGGCCAGGAAGCGGGCGCGCTTGATAGCGGTAGCCAGCTGACGCTGATAACGAGCTTTGGTACCGGTGATACGGCTTGGAACGATCTTGCCGGTTTCGGATACGTAAGCTTTCAGGGTGTTGAGATCTTTGTAATCGATCTCTTTCACGTCTTCAGCAGTGAAGCGGCAGAATTTACGACGACGGAAGAAACGTGCCATGTAATAGGCTCCTCAAAAGGTCCGTGGATTACTCGTCAGCGTTATCGCTGTTGTCGCTGTCATTGCTGTCGTCGCCATCGGCGCTGTCAGCATGCTCAGGACGGTCGCGACGCTCACGGCGCTCACTGCGGTTTTCTTCAGCCTTGAGCATCTCGGACTGGCCGGTGACGGCTTCGTCGCGACGGATGACCAGGTTACGGATCACGGCATCGTTGTAGCGGAAGTTGTCTTCCAGCTCGGCCAGGGCCTTGCCGGTGCACTCAACGTTCAGCATCACGTAGTGAGCCTTGTGAACATTGTTGATTGCGTAGGCCAGTTGACGACGGCCCCAGTCTTCCAGACGGTGGATCTTGCCGCCGTCTTCTTCGATCAGCTTGGTGTAACGCTCAACCATGCCGCCGACTTGCTCGCTCTGGTCAGGGTGGACCAGAAAGATGATTTCGTAATGACGCATGAATGCTCCTTACGGGTTGTAGTCTGCCACCAGAGTGGTCAGACAAGGAGTGAATGACACTGTATGTCTTGCCTTGGGTGAAGGCGCGTGAACGCCTGCCAACATGGCAAGGGGCGCAATTGTAGAGAAGCGCCGGGGGACAAGCAAGGTCATTGGTGAAATATTGAGCAGCCATGAAAGCATCGCGGGGCAAGCCCGCTCCCACAGGGTTTGTGTTCACCCTGTGGG
>JBOICD010000217.1:0-6324 GCA_050739855.1 Pseudomonas sp. | reverse complement strand
CCCGCTCCCTCCGACCCTCTGTACAGGTTTAGCTAGTAACAGACTGGCTAACTACTTTCCTGGAAAATGTCTTGCCAAAAGCAATCCACCATTTCTCATAGTAGAAGGTCGAGATATGCGCAGTGATAAAAACTGCAGCGAACAACAAAGGCCGCTTCAGATATTTGATGATGGTATCTCCGCTACCCAGCCAGGTCTGTTCCAGCAGCGGATGAACAACGTAGAGCGCATACGAGATAGTGGCGATATAAAACAGAACGCGATTATTCAGAAGCTGGGCAACCAGCGTCCGGCCATTGAATAACGTGCTCCCCACCATTGCAGCGGCAATGTAGGGGCGCAAGTAGTTCATGAAGCCCGCTTCGGGATGACTGGACAAGACAAACAGGAGAGGTAGAAGTAGTTGCGCGACCCACATTTGCTTCGAAAACTTCGCGAGGGTGTCGCCCAGCCTACCGTTGTAAATCAGTGCAAGTATGCACCCAGCAAGTATTTCATCAATGCGGTAATACGTATTGATTGCGACATGGACTTCATTCATGACTCGGTACATCGTCACGGCGATGCAGAAAAAAGGGATCAGCACCATCCACTTGTTTCTCATCAGCACTACCAGCAACGCGATGGCGAGATAAAACTGGACCTCCATGCACAAACTCCAGAGGTGACCGTTTGCACTTCCAAGCCACATAGGCGGCCAGTTGGCAACGAACAGAAAGTTTGCGATGTAGAAATCCGAAGGACTGTTCATGACAAACAACGCAATAGCCATGTACAACCAGGCGAGCGGCACAATCCGAAAGATTCTGCGGATTAAAAAATCAACGACGCTGCTGTTGCTGAGCAGAAAGCTTGTTATCAGGAAACCCGACAGGGTAAAGAATATAGCCATGCCCATAACGCCTGCGGCGGAATTCATTTGCCATGGCTTTGGCCCGAGTGGCAGCAGGTGACACGCCAGGACCAACAAAATGCTAATGCCGCGCCATCCGTCAAGTACGCTTAATCGAGAGCCCGCTGCGGAACTACCATTCATATTTGCACTCACTCTTTGAGCAATCGCAGCGGTGAAATTTTTATGAGGTCAAACCCTTTAAGCCTGAAGTCTAGGACACCTTTTGCGCTTTACCCTTCAGGTCACGAAAAAATCGTGCCTTGTATCTGCGCCAACCAATAATCCACATCCACCTCATCGATCTGCTCGGCACGCAGGAACCGCTCACCATACTGGCGATACACCCCGCTGCTCAGGAACAGCTGCAGCAGTTGCCCATCGATGTGGTGGTCGCGGGCCATTAAGACGAGTATTTTCACCGACTCGGACAAGGTCTTCGGCGCCTTGTACGGCCGATCGGCGGCCGTCAGCGCTTCGAAGATGTCGGCGATCGCCATCACCCGTTCGGCGATGCTCAGCTCATCCTTGCCCAGCCGACGCGGATAACCGCTGCCGTCCATCTTCTCGTGATGGTTGCCGGCGATGGCCGGGACGCGCCTGAGCTGGCGCGGAAACGGCAGGGACTCGAGCATGATGATGGTCTGCACGATATGTTCGTTGATCTTGAAACGCTCCTCGTCGTTCAGGGTGCCGCGGCGGATCGACAGGTTGTACAGCTCGCCGTAGTCGCTGGCATTGGCCGGCAAGCGCATGTCGAAGCCCCAGACGTTGCGCGGGTCGTCCCTGGCCACCGGCGGCTTGCGCGCCCCCCAGGGCACCCGGTGCTCGCAGCGGTCGGCCAGTAACGGCTCATCCACCGGCAATTGCACCTGTGGTACGCCGGCAAAGCGCTCTTCTTCGTCGCGCGAGATGCCCAGCCGGTTGTCGAAGTGCCGCCGCCAGCGGCGCTGGCCGATCCGCTGCAAACGCTCGACGTCGTCCTCCTGCATGAACTCACCACCGATATTGGCCTTGGCGACGAAGGCGAATTCCTCCTGCAGTTCGGCCTGGCAGCGCTCCAGCGTCCGTTGCAGCACCTGCTGATCCGCGCCGCTGGCCAGGCCTTGCCAGTAAGCCAGCTCGGTATCGCGCCAGAGCACCTCGAAACGCATACGTACCTCATGGATGCGGTTGTACAGGGTCTCCAGCTTGGTCGCTTTGTCCACCACATATTCGGGGCTGGTGACCTTGCCGCAATCGTGAAGCCAGGCAGCCACACGGAACTCGTAGCGCTCGGTCTCACTCATGCTGAAGTCGGCATAGGGCCCGCTGTCGGCATGCACGGCCTTGTCCAGCAGCATCTGCGCCAGTTGCGGTACGCGTTCGCAGTGGCCACCGGTGTAAGGGCTCTTGGCATCGATGGCATCGGCCAGCAGTTTGATCATGGCATCCAGCAGGCGTTGCTGGGCTTCGACCAACTGGCGCGTTTCGATGGCCACGGCGGCAGCGCCGGACAACTCCTCGACAAAGCGCCGGAACGGTTCGCGCACCTCATCGCGCGCATGCTCATTCTCCAACTGCAAGACCAGAATGCCGAGCAGCGCCTGGCTACGGTCATTGAGTACCACTGCGAGGCTGTGCCCCTGTAACGCCATAGCTTGTGTCACGGCGGCCGCCAGGTCCTCATGATCGCGTTCGCCGATCCCTAGTTCCTCAGGGTAGCCCTCGCCTCGGCAGGAGGCGGCCAGGCGCAGCAGCGCGTGTTCGACATCGAACAGGTACACCGCGCCAGCGCTGACCCCGGCGGCGTCCACCAGATGTGTGAGTACCCCGTCGAGCATGCGCTCCAGCTGGCTCTCACGGCTGAGCGTGAGGGTGATCGCCTGGAAATTGCGGATGGTTGCGGACATGCGGCTCAGCACCCGGCTCAGTTCACGCACCTCGGATAGCCGCGACGTTACCCCCACCTCGCGGCTGAAATCGAAGCCGGCCAGGGCTCGCACCTGTTCGGCCAGCAACCGCAGCGGACGGCCAATACGTTGGCCGAGCAGGCCGCCGAGCAGCAGTAACACGCCCATCAGCACCGCCGTCCACAGCAACTGCTCGAACAGCACCTTGCGCGCACCGGCCAGCAGCTCGTGGGCAGGCACGGCAATCAGCACCTGCAAATCCTGTCCGGCCAGGGTCGTAAGCTGCACGCGCATGCCATACCAGGTTTGCCCCTCCACCTGATAAGACTGTGGCTGGGTGCCCTGGGGCAGGTCGGCGTAGAGACGTTCCAGGCTGGGAATGCCCAGCTCGGTGATGCGCGACAGTCGTACAGCCTCCCCCTCATGCACGATGACCCGCTGCAGGTCCGGATAAGCCATCACACTGCCTTGATCGTCAACCACAGCGATCTCGGTACCAGCGGTCATGCGCAGGTTTCGGCTTTCACTGGCCAGGTCGTTGACCGAGACATCCATGCCGATCACCGCCGCGCCGTCGACGCTGCGCTGCGCCATGGTCAGGCCGATCTCGCGGGTGGTGAAAAACACGTAGGGGCGGGTCAGTACGGTGGTCGAGCGCCCGGAGGCTTCGACGAACCAGGGGCGCAGACGTGGATCGAAGTGATAGTCCGGCCTGACCTGGGTCTTGAGCAGGGTCAACGCCTGGTCGTAGAAACGCCACTCGCCCCGCATCGCACCATCGTCGCCTGCGCTGATGCTCTGCACCAGGAACGCAGTGCCTGACGGCGCGGCGAAGCGCTGGAGCAACTGCGGGTCACGTAGCCGGCGAACGAGGAGGAACTCGCCGTTGGAATAGCCAACGTAAGCGGCACTGAGCATCCTGTTGGCATTCAGGCTCTCGACCAGTTGCGCAAGTTGCTCCAGGCGCTGCGCCAGGTTGCCAGCGGCCGGGTTGAAGGCGAGCAAGCGGATGCTGCTCTGCACCGGATCGACCAGGCGCCGGGCGCGCTCGTCGATGGTTTTACCGAACTGCTGGGCGGTATCGCCTGCGGCTGCCACAAGCGTCTGCTGTATTGCGCGATAGCCCTGCCAGGCCAGGCCGGTGCCGAGCAACATCATGCCCAGCATGATGGCCAGCGCCACCAGCCACTGCAGCGAGATGGCACGTCCCTGGTTGTTCATGGCTGACCATCCCTGCCCCGCGATAGCTCGACGGCGCGCGCCGGGAAGGCCGGGCTCGCCAACAGCCGGCCTGCCACCAAAGCATCATGACCCATCAACACGCAGCCCATTCCAGGTACTCGATGTGTGGCGGTTTCAACAGTGTAATCGGCCAAACCGATCATGCCGGCCTGATTTCAACCGCTGGCTGCGAGGCAGACCGCCTAATGGTGTGCTGTGGTTCAACGCTCCGGCTTCGACTTCGCCTGCTTTAAGCCACGCAGGCTGGACATTGTTGATCAATGGCGCACGAGAAAAACTGGACACCATCAACGTCATGAACCTAGCACTCGTGCCGGGACGTCAATTGCAGATACACCCAGTACAGCAGCGCTACGCCACTGATGAGCGCGCCAAGCACACAGACCGCCACCCAACCCCAACGGGCATAGGTGTAGGTCGCAGCCACCGCGCCGAGCCCGCTGCCCACCGAGTAAAAGCACATATAGGCCCCCACCAGACGGCTCTGCGCATCGGGCCGGGCCGCAAAGATCAGGCTCTGGTTGGTGACATGCACGGCCTGTACGGCGAAATCCAGCAGCACCACACCCACCACCAACGCCAGCAACGAACTTCCAACCAATGCGCTAGGCAGCCAGGACAAGGTCAACAGCGCCAGGGCGATCCCGGTCGTGCGCTGGCCACGCCCCTGGTCGGCCAGACGTCCGGCGCGCGCCGCCGCCAGCGCGCCGGCGATCCCGGCCAGGCCGAACAGGCCGATCTGGGTATGCGACAGCGACAACGGCGGTGCACTCAATGGCAGCACCATCGCCGTCCACAGCACACTGAATGCGGCAAAGATGAGCAAGGCAAACATGCCCCTGACGCGCAGCACGCGCTCGCTCAGGAATAACTGCACTACCGAGCCCAGCAACTGCCCGTAGCCCAGCCTGGCCGCTGGCAGTGTCGAGGCTGGCATGCTTCGCTGCAGCACCAGTGCCATGCCGACCATCAATGCCGCCGAGACAAAGTACACAGCCCGCCAACCGGCAAGGTCGGCCACCACGCCGGAAACCAGGCGCGCCAGCAGGATGCCCAGGACCACGCCACTGGTTACGGTGCCGACCGCCTGGCCACGCTGTTCGGGGCTCGCCAGGGTAGCGGCGTAGGCCACCACCACCTGGACCACGACGGCCATCAGGCCGACCAGCAGCATCGCGCCGAGCAACACACTCCACACCTGGGCCAGGCCCACCACACACAGCGCCACCGCCGACAGCAACATCTGCGTCAGGATGAGCTTCTTGCGATCGAACAGGTCACCCAGCGGGACCATGAACAACAGGCCCACGGCGTAACCGATCTGCGTCGCAGTGACCACTATACCGATGCTGCCGGCCGGTATCGACAGGCTGAGCGACATGGACTCCAGCAGCGGCTGGGCGAAGTAAACGTTCGCCACCGCCATGGCGCAGGTGACCGCAAACAACAGCGTCAGGTGACGGCCAGGCGAGATCGCCGCGCCCCCTGCGCGCTCGGCTTCGACCTCCCTGTTCAACGACTCTCGCCTGTTCAACAACATCGTCAGCCCATCCTTAGAAACCGGTTTCAAAATGAAACCTCAGCGTTGATTTCTAACAAATTAGGTTTTAATCTGCAACCACTTTGCCGAATCTCTTTTCCCTACCGACGGTGCGCGATGACCACACAGAAACTACCGACGCAAAGCGAATGCCCGGTGGCGCGGGCGCTTGAAGTCATCGGCGACCGCTGGGTTCTGATGATCCTGCGCGAAGCCTTCGACGATGTTCGCCGCTTCAATGACTTCCACAAGCGCCTCGGCCTTGCCAAGAACATCCTCGCCACGCGGCTCAAGCTGTTGGTCGAGATGGGCGTGTTTGCCGTTCAGCCGGCGTCCGACGGCAGCGCCTACAAGGAATATGTGCTGACAGAGATGGGCCGCTCGGTTTTCCCCATCGTGGTGAGCATGCGCCAATGGGGTGAACGCTTTCTCTTCAGCCAGGGTGAGCGTCATTCCGTGCTGGTGGACAACGACCTGTCGCAACAGGTCGAGCCTCTCGTGGTCCGCTCGACGTCTGGAAAAATACTGACCCCGGCAGACTGCCATCGGCGCGTGGTCACGCGGGAGGCTTGAGCCAAGCGCAAGGCACTGGCAGCTTCAGATTGCACTTGCTGAGTAAAACCGATCAGCGATTCGGGCAGCACCGCCATCGGGGTGTAACGCGGGGATTCGCTAAGCCTTGAAGGTTGCTTTATAAAAAACGCCCTGCAATTGCAGGGCGTTTTTATGGTGGCTTGGAAAGGGCCAGTGGGAGCGGG
>JBOICD010000216.1:0-6328 GCA_050739855.1 Pseudomonas sp. | reverse complement strand
GGGTGATTTCAGAAGCCGTTCCAGCCGTGGTGGGTATCGCTATGAGCGGCAGCGGCTTTGTGTCCAGCTTCGACTTCCCGACGTAATGTGCTGCGGCCTGATGGCTGGTCAATGTCAGCGTGATCACCTTGGCAAGATCAATATTGCTTCCCCCTCCAACAGCAATCACGCAGTCAATGGCTCCCTGCGACCGCAGGTGCGCGCTGGCCCGATCGCAAAGTTCCAGGGTGGGATCAGGCGCGCCGCCGTCAAACATGACCGAACCGATGCCAACCTTTTCCAGTCCGTCGACCAGTTCCGAGGCGGCGCGACCTGGCGCGGAGAAGAACCGGTCGGTGACGATCGCTGCACGCTGGTAGCCCAATTGCGCAAGAAGTGGCGGCAGTTCGGTACGCACGCCCGCGCCAAACATGATTCTGGCGGGGGAGCAAAAAAAGATTGGATTGAGATCGGGCTGAGCGGGGTTCGCAGGCATTGCAGTCTCCATTGACAAAAAAGATATGTGAGTGATATATTACCAGTGCATCAGGCATTCGGCCAGCAATATTCCTTGTCAGGAGACTCCGTGAACACCACCAAACAACGTCAGATGAGCGACAAACAGCGTCAATTCAGGCAGCAATACCGGGCGGGCATTGAGCCGTGGTATCACGGCTTTGTTCACGTCCTGTTCATGTACGCGGTCGGCGCATCGGCCCTTTGGTACTGCGCGAGTCAGCTCCGCGCACCTGCCTGGGAGTGGCTTCTGATCATTCCCGTGGCGCTTGCGGGCAATATGGTGGAATGGGCAATGCACCGGTATGTGATGCATCGGCGAATCGATGTGTTCGCGTTGCGGGCAATCTACGAACGGCACACCCGCGAACATCACCAGTACTTCACCGACGCTGACTACGAGATCGATTCGGCCCTGTCACAGCAGGAATTTCGCATTGTGTTCTTCCCGTGGCGCGTGCTTTCTGTGCTCGCGGTAGCCGGGACAATTCTTGGCTGGCTGACGGCAAAGCTCTTGAACGCCGACGCGGGCTACATCGTATTCATGACCATGATTGGCCATTACATGGTGTACGAGACGTTTCACTATTGCTGCCACGTTCCGGAGAATCGCTGGGTTGCCGGCATCCCGCTGATCAATACGATCCGCCGTCATCACAAGGCCCACCACAATCAGGGAATCATGATGCATCGCAACATGAATCTGACGGTTCCTTTCGCCGACTGGCTCATGAAATCGAGTGATCTTGATCGCGGGTTGCTCGGGCATCTCTTCAATGGCTACAGCGAGAAGCACGTCAGGGCGGAGTTGAAGCCCATCATCGAGCGGTTTCGCCGCGATGATTCCCGCGTGACCCTTGATGGGCCGCAACTCACCGCTGAGGAAGAGCGCCTGGTCGCGTAGCTATCGCGACGTGATACAAGTTGATCCCAGTTGATCCCATGGCGCAATATGCCAGCCACTGCATAGATGCATTCATGCTTCAGTGCGGCACTACGGTTCGCGCGTTGCGCCTTCGATACGAGATACACGGCAAGCTCAATAATGAGCGAACCAACGCTATCCTGTTTCCGACCTGGTTCGGCGCAAACCACAAAGCGAACACCTGGATCATTGGGCCTGGACGAGCGCTTGATACTGAAAAGTATTGCGTGATCGTGGTGAACGCGCTTGGGAACGGCCAGTCGTCCAGTCCCTCCAATCATCCTGACCTTGTGCAGGAGGGCAGGGCAGTACCGATAAGCCTCCATGACAATGTTGTGGCCCAAGCTGACCTGGTGCGAGCACTTGGCATAGAAAAACTTGTTGCGGTCATCGGGCGCTCAATGGGGGCGCAGCAAGCACTTCAGTGGGGATGCCTGTACCCCGAAAAGATGGGCCGGATTTTTGCGTTTTGCGGTACGCCGGCTACTTCGACTCATAACCGCACATTGCTGGATGGCATGGCCGCCATCATGGAGGCAGCGGGCGACTCTGAAGACTCTGTAAAAGACGCACTCGGAAATATCGGAAGAGTCTACGCAGCCTGGGTGTTGTCCCATGAATTTTTCAATGACCGAACCTGGAAGGACGAGCGGCCTGAGGACTGGATTTCAAGAACGATTCTGCCCGCCTTCCTGGAGTTTCATCGTCACGATATCCTGAGCTTGATCAAAACTTGGCAATTCGCGGATATCTCGGCGAACGCACGATTCGGCGGTAATCTGAAAAATGCACTGGAGGCCATCACCGTTCCGGTCTTCCTGATGCCCATAAGCCATGACCTTGTCTTTCCGCCACAAGACTTCGAGGAATGCGCCAGGCATCTCCCGAACTCCCGGACCACGGTCCTGTATTCGATTTGGGGACACCGTGCTGGTGCTCCGAACTCCGATGTGGCGGATATCGCGGAACTCGAGACGGCGATTCGTGAATTTCTGTTTGAGTCCCGCCATGCCTCAGCCTGATCTTTGCGGCAGTGCCCTCAGCCGTGCGCGAGGCGGGAATCGAGGGGTGCCTCGTCGCGTTCAGCCAAACCGTAGTCGCGGGTAACTTCGGCGATCCGTAGACGGTAATTCCTGAACATGCTGCCGCGGCCTGCGCGCTGGGCTGCCCGGTGTGCCTCAAGCGTGCGCCAGGCCGTGAGGGATTCGTCATCGCGCCAGAACTGCAGGGATAGCAGCTTGTCCGGCTCGGTCAGGCTTTGAAAGCGCTCGATGGAGATAAAGCCGTCCATCTTCAGCAACTCGCCCTTGAGTTCAGCAGCCCAGTCGAGATAGGCATCGCGATGTGCCGGGTGCGGCCAGACTTCGAAAATAACAGAGACCATGTTTAACTTCCTTTCAGTTTCAACGATTGGATGACTGGAGAGAGGCTCGCCGCCCGCTTCAAGGGGTTTGTCGGCAAGGCGGTATCTCGTCACGGCGGTTTTATTGGCTTGCGTCTTGCTCCACCTGGACAAGTGCGGCCACCTATGCGAAATGCGGGTCGCATGGGCGCGTCGGGATCAGAACGCAGGCGGAGTTGTTCTGACCCCCAGGACCTTCTACCTGTTTAACAGACTCTGGCTTGATGAACCTCAATGTAGGGTATGCACTAATGCGTTATGATATATCAGACGGATATTATAAGTCGATCAACAGGAGATTAACGTGGAGATCGACATGCATACTCATACCCGCAGGCATACCTTGAAAGCTATCGGCGCAGGCGCGCTTGCCGGATTCGGCATTGCACCAGCCTTTGCCCAGAATCGCCCCCTGAAGATCGGCGTGATTGCGCCGCGGGGCGGCGTGGCGGGCACGGTTGGTGAATGCGGGCTCCGAGGACTGCAATGGACTGTCGAGAAGCTCAACGCCGGCAACGGAATCGGCGGGCGGAAGATCGAGTTGGTCATTGAAGAGGAGACGAGCCCCAAGGACTCGATCGAACGCTTCCGCAAACTGGTTCTGCAGGACAAGGTGGATTGTGTTCAGGGCGTCGTATCCACCGGTGTCAGCCTGGCTCTGGCCCCGGCAGCTGAAGACAGCCGCATGATCACCATCTTCTGGGATGGAACTACCCAGGACGGCGTCAAGGAAACCATGCCCAATCCGCGCTACGTGTTCCGCAGCAACGACAACGAGTGCGAGGCTGTGATGGCATCGCTTCTGGCCATCAAATATTTCAAGGGGCAGTTCAAGACGATTGCCGGCATCAACCCCGATTACTCGTACGGCCGTAACAACTGGGCCGCATTTCAGGCGCTCCTCAAGAAGTTCGGCATTGAGCACACCGTTGTGTCCGAGCAATGGTCCAAGGTTGGAAATCTTGATCTGACCTCCAACGTTGCGGTCCTGAAAGCGGCCAAGCCGGACCTGATTTTCTCTTCCTTGCTGTTTGCAGACCTGCCTGTCTTCATGAAGCAGGCACATGCCGCCGGGCTGACGTCGAACACCAAATTCGTCCTGCCCGCTGCCGGATGGCAGCACACCGGTCTCAAAAAAGACTCCATGCCCGAAGGCGTGATTTTCGGGCACAACACGCTCTATTTCGATCACCCGCAGGCGAGCCCCGTCCAGCGCGAATTTGTTGACTGGTACGTGAACAGATTCAAGGACTATCCTCATTGGGAGGCCGACCGCGCGTATTTCTCGCTCATGGTTTACAAAGCGGGCGTCGAGAAGGCGCTCGCCGCCAGGTCGGGGAGCTGGCCCTCAATGACGGATATTGCCGCGTCCATGGCTGGCGTCGAAGTGCAATCGCTAGGCGGACGCGGGGGCATGCGAAGCGACCACATCGCCAACCAGACATACCACCAGGGCCTGTCCACCAACAACAACCGCTATGACTTCACCACGCTCGCCCGGGTGGACAGCATGTACTCCGACCAGATCCAGAAGCCCGCAGGCGCGGACTTCTGGGAGTGGCTGAAGACCTCGAGCTTCAAGGTTTAGGCGGATATTCGATGAGTGGCTACGCCAATATTCTGTTGGCCGGCGTGTTTCATGCCGCCGTGCTTTTTCTGGTTGCCTCCGGTCTGCAGCTCATCTTTGGCGTGCAGCGCATCGTCAACCTGGCCTGCGGCTCAATCTACGCCCTCGGCGCCTACGCTGGAATAGCGGCGACGCACTGGGCTCTTTCCATCGGCTTGCCGCCGCCCTGGTTCCCGCTCGCGCTGCTGGGGGCGGGCCTTGCCGTCGGTCTGGTGGGCATCCCGCTGGAAAGGTTGCTGCGCACCATTTATGGTCGGCAGGAGTCGTTCCAGCTGCTTCTCACTTTCGCCCTGGTCCTGATGATCCAGGACACCCTCCGGTTTTTCTGGGGGGCGAACCCGCAGCAGCTGGGAAACCTTTCCATGTTGTACGGCACCCTCGCCATCGGGGAGGTTTCCATGCCGCTGTACAACGCCTGCGTCATAGGCGCTGCAATTGGCCTGGCAGCGGCGATGGCATTTTTCCTCGGGCACACCCGGTGGGGCAAGATTGTTCGGGCAACTGCGGAAAACCGCGACGCCAGTGCCGCGATGGGCGTCAACGTGCAATTGGTCTACCTGGTCGTCTTCACTCTGGGCACCATGCTCGGTACTGTCGGCGGCGCCCTTGTGGCACCGACAGCAGCGGCGTCACTGGAAATGGGTGTCGAACTCGTGGTGGAGGCTTTTGCCGTCGTCGTAATCGGTGGGCTCGGAAGCATGAAAGGTGCGGCGGTGGGCGCGCTGATCGCAGGTCTCGTGCGGGCGGCAGCGGTGACGGTGTATCCAGAGGCGGAAATACTTGCCATCTACGCAATCGTACTTGTCGTGCTGGTCTGGAAGCCCGCAGGCCTCTTCGGAAAGGTAGCTACCTGATGCTTCAATCTCTCACTGCCTCCATTTGGGGTGCGCCAACCGCGTCTCCACGGCGCTGGACGAAAGTCATTTTTGCCGTGCTTGTGGCTGCTCTCTTCCTTGCTCCACAGCTTGCAGACAGCTACCACCTCACGTTGATGATCCCTTTCTTCGGATACTCCATTGTCCTTTTGGGATTCAACCTGCTGTTCGGCTACGGCGGTCAGCTGTCATTCGGGCATGCGATGTTTGTCGCGATTGGTGCTTATGGCGCGGCCGGCGCCGCTCGCTGGATGGGAGTTGCTTCAATGGAGTTGATGCTTCTTGTCAGCGTCTGTGCGTCGATCGTCATTGCATTGCCGATCGCTCTGATTGCCAGCAGGTTTACCGGCATTTTCTTCGGCATGCTGACGCTGTCGTTCGGCATGCTGTTCCACTCTTTTCTGTTCAAGTTCTACGACATCACGGGTGGAGAAAGCGGCATGCGCGTGCCGCGCCCCTCGCTCCTCGGCAAGGTATTCGAGGACCTGGACAAGACGGCCTTTCTGGTCGGACCCTTCTACTACTACGTGCTTGTCATCTGCCTCGTGCTGGCGTGGCTGATGTGGCGAATCGTTCATTCGCCATTCGGATTGCACCTGATGGCCTCGAGAGACAACCCGAGCAAGGCGGCCTACGTCGGGGTCAAAATTCGCGCAGTCCGGACGGTAGCCTTTGTGATATCGGCAGCCTACGGGGCGGTCGGCGGCGTGGTGCTCAGTGTCAGCACTGGCCTGGCCGATCCGGAACTTGCCTATTGGACTCATTCAGGGCATATCGTCTTCATGGCCGTGTTGGGTGGTTATCAGGAGTTCTTCGGGCCGGTTGTCGGAGCGTTCGGCTTCATCCTGATGCAGGACCTGTTGATGTCCGCCACCCAGTACTGGCGATTTTTCCTCGGCCTGACGTTCGCCATCCTGGTGATCGCATTGCCCGGTGGTGTGCTGGGTGCCCTCCGGCGCCTTTCATGGAGATCAAAACGATGACTATCGGCACCGCACCCAGGC
>JBOICD010000215.1:0-6332 GCA_050739855.1 Pseudomonas sp. | reverse complement strand
CAGCGGTGTGGCGCCGCATATCATCCGCATGGCGCATGCCCTGCAGTTGCGGGTGATTGCCGAAGGAATCGAGTATGAAGACCAGGCCATGCTGCTCAACAGCGAAGGGGTGAATTATGGTCAGGGATGGCTGTTTGCGCATCCGCTCAGTGCCCGCCAGTTCGTTGAGCTGATTACCCGTGGCCGACGCATGGCCCCGCGGCGGATCGATGATGAAGCTTGAAACAGCGAGGTTTCAGACCGGCAGGGCCATGTAGAACTGAGTGCCTTGTCCGGGGCGTGAATAAACCCCCATGCGCCCGCCATGCAACTGGACGATTTCCTTGCACAACGCGAGCCCCAGCCCCGCCCCTCCTTGCTTGCGTCCGACCTGGACGAACGGCTCGAAGATCCGTCCCTGCTGGCTGTAAGCAATACCTTCGCCGCTGTCTTCAACGCTGATGATGACCCGGTCGGCATGCCATCGTTCGCTTCCTACCTTTCCTTTCGGGATTTTCTGCCAGACGCGCCGACGCATATTTCTGCGCGACCGTACATCGATATTTTTTTACCCTGCCAAGGTGTTCGAGTCGAGGCGATTTCACGCATTCGGATTGTCGAACAATGGCCTTATGCATTCAGCTGGATACGTCCAAATCTGCCGGAATGTGGCGCTTTGGCCATCGTCGGAATTCCGAACGGTAGTCGGGCAACCCATTGTGACGTACGTTTTGGCCGATAAACCTCATGCCGATTCGGCATAGGGTAGTCGTTTACGGCATTAGACGGAGTCCCCCCACGTCGGAATAGTTGCGCCTTTTTTCGCTGGCCTGAGCGTTCCTACGCTCGCTTGCGGTGACCTTTTACGGTGTCACCGGCAGATAGCCAAAAACGATACGGATCGCTGGCAAAGGCTCTGGGTCGTGGTTATCAGCCTGGTGACCGTTTCCACTTGAAGAAAAGGTAACGACATGAAGAAGGCAAAGCTAAGCCTCGCCTGGCAGATCCTCATCGGTCTGGTACTGGGGATTGCAATCGGCGCTTTACTGAACCATTTCAGTGCAGAAAAGGCATGGTGGATCAGCAACGTCCTGCAACCTGCTGGTGATATCTTCATTCGCCTGATCAAGATGATCGTCATCCCGATCGTGATTTCGTCGCTGATCGTGGGTATCGCCGGGGTTGGCGATGCGAAAAAACTCGGCAGTATCGGCCTGAAGACCATCATTTACTTCGAGGTGGTCACCACCATCGCGATCGTGGTCGGTCTGGTGCTGGCCAACCTGTTCCACCCGGGTGCCGGTATCGACATGAGTACCCTGGGTACCGTCGATATTTCCAAGTATCAGGCCACTGCGGCTGAGGTTCAGCATGAACACGCGTTCATCGAGACCATCCTCAACCTGATTCCGTCGAACATCTTCGCAGCGCTGATGCGTGGCGAAATGCTGCCGATCATCTTCTTCTCGGTGCTGTTCGGCCTGGGCCTGTCGAGCCTGCAGGCCGATATTCGCGATCCGCTGGTGAAAACCTTCCAGGGCGTTTCCGAAACCATGTTCAAGGTCACTCACATGATCATGAACTACGCGCCAATCGGTGTGTTCGCGCTGATCGCCGTGACCGTTGCCAACTTCGGCTTCGCCTCGCTGCTGCCGCTGGCCAAGCTGGTCCTGCTGGTTTACTTCGCCATCGCCTTCTTCGGCTTCATGGTGCTGGGCCTGATCGCACGCCTGTTTGGTTTCTCGATCCTGAAGCTGATGCGCATCTTCAAGGACGAGCTGGTCCTGGCTTACTCCACCGCCAGCTCCGAAACCGTGCTGCCGCGCGTGATCGAGAAAATGGAAGCCTATGGTGCGCCGAAAGCCATCTGCAGCTTCGTGGTACCGACCGGTTATTCGTTCAACCTTGACGGTTCGACCCTGTACCAGAGCATCGCGGCGATCTTCATTGCCCAGCTGTACGGTATCGACCTGTCGATCAGCCAGCAGCTGCTGCTGGTACTGACCCTGATGGTGACCTCCAAGGGTATTGCCGGTGTTCCGGGCGTGTCCTTCGTGGTGCTGCTGGCTACCCTGGGCAGCGTTGGTATCCCGCTGGAAGGTTTGGCCTTCATCGCCGGTGTCGACCGCATCATGGACATGGCCCGTACCGCCCTGAACGTTATCGGTAACGCCCTGGCAGTGCTGGTTATCGCCCGCTGGGAAGGCATGTACGACGATGCCAAAGGCCAGCGCTACTGGAACTCGCTGCCGCACTGGCGCAGCAAAGAAGCTGCTCCTGCTGGCAAGACTGCCAACCAGTAAGTTGCAAGCTGGTTGAACGAAGAGCCCCGACCTGGTCGGGGCTTTTTTGTTTTCGGCGACGCAGTTGTAGCACTTTTATCGCGGGGCAAGCCCGCTCCCACAGGGATGGCACCGGGTCGGTGGGAGCGGGCTTGCCCCGCGATTTTTAGCGTCGGTGCATTGATCGGCCGCTACCGCTATCATTCGTCGCAACTTTGTGGGGGAACAACGAATGCTCAACGGCCTTTGGCTTGGCTTTTTCTTGGTCGCGGCCATCTCCGCGCTGGCGCAATGGCTGGTAGGCGGCAATGCCGGGATTTTTGCCGCGATGGTCGAGAGCATCTTCGCCATGGCCAAGTTGTCGGTCGAGGTGATGGTCTTGCTGTTCGGCACCCTGACCCTGTGGCTGGGCTTTCTGAAGATCGCTGAAAAGGCCGGTGTCGTCGACTGGCTGGCCAAAGTACTCGGCCCGCTCTTTGCCCGCCTGATGCCGGAAGTACCACCTGGGCACCCGGCCCTGGGCCTGATCACCCTGAACTTCGCCGCCAATGGCCTGGGCCTGGATAACGCCGCGACCCCCATTGGCCTCAAGGCCATGCGCTCTCTGCAGGAGCTCAACCCCAGCTCGACCACCGCCAGCAACGCGCAGATCCTGTTCCTTGTACTTAACGCCTCGTCGCTGACCCTGCTGCCGGTGACCATCTTCATGTACCGCTCTCAGCAAGGCGCAATGGACCCGACCCTGGTGTTCCTGCCAATCCTGCTGGCCACCAGTGCCTCGACCCTGGTCGGCCTGCTGTCGGTGGCGGTGATGCAACGCCTGCGTCTGTGGGATCCGGTAGTGCTGGCTTATCTGGTGCCGGGCGCCCTGCTGCTGGGCGGTTTCATGGCGTTTCTGGGGACCCTCTCGGCCACCGCTCTGGCCAGCTTGTCGTCGATCCTGGGCAACCTGACCCTGTTCGGCCTGATCATCCTGTTCCTGGTGATCGGCGCGTTCAAGCGGGTGAAGGTCTATGAAACCTTCGTGGAAGGCGCCAAGGAGGGTTTTGACGTCGCCAAAAGCCTGTTGCCGTATCTGGTTGCCATGCTCTGCGCCGTCGGCGTGTTACGCGCCTCAGGCGCTCTGGAGCTGAGCCTGGACGGTATCCGCCATGTGGTGGAGTGGTTGGGGATGGATACGCGCTTTGTCGAGGGGCTGCCTACGGCGCTGGTCAAGCCGTTCTCTGGCAGTGCGGCACGGGCGATGCTGATCGAGACCATGCAGACCCACGGGGTCGACAGCTTCCCGGCGCTGGTGGCAGCGACTATCCAGGGCAGCACCGAAACCACCTTCTACGTGCTGGCGGTCTACTTCGGTGCCGTCGGCATCCAGCGCGTCCGCCATGCCGTGGGTTGTGCCCTGCTCGCCGAGCTGGCCGGGGTGATTGCGGCTATCCTCGTCTGCTACTGGTTCTTTGGCTGAAGCTGGGCCTGGGTGGCCTGGGCCAGGGTCCAGTTCACCAGTTGCGCCATCAGCCGGTCGCTGGCCGCACCGAAGCCGCTGACCACGGCAGGCACCTGCTTGTCGCTCAGCGGCTGGCGCACTTCAAAGCGGCGGCTGGCGAGGATGCGCTGGCTGCGCCCTTGCACCAGGCGGGCGTCATAGCGGATCACCACGGCCAGACCGTCGGCGCTGTACTCGCTCTGGAAAGCCTGTAGCTCGCCAGCCAGCTCATAGTCAGCCTGCAGGTTGCTGTCATCGGCACTGAGCCGGGGGACGCGGCCATCGCGCTGGAAGGCATCGAGCATGCGGTTACGCAGCAGCAAGGGGGCCGGATCGCTCCAGCGCGCGCCTTTGTAGTTACTGATCAGGTTACCTTGGGGAACCACGGCAATTTTCGGGTTGTTCAGGGCATCACTGGCCAGTGGCTTGTTCAGCCGCAGCGACCAGCTGGCGACATTGCTTGCAGGGGTAACCTGGCTGGCTTGCGCCGCAGGCAGGTGATAGACATCAGCAGGTTCGGCCTGTGGCAGGATCGAGCAGGCACTGCCCAGGCTCAGCGCCACAGCCAGGGCCAGGTAGCGGCAGGTACGACTCATGGTGTGAACTCCTTGTTGGGATCTCGGCCGAGCAGGTAGCCACTGGGGTTGGCTTCCAGGCGCTGGGAAATCGCCTTCAGCGAGCTGAGGGTCTCGCGCAGCTCACGGATGGCCGGGGCCAGCTGGTTCAGGCCCTGGGCGCCACCGTCGAGGGCTTCGCGGTTGTCGTTGAGCAGGCTGTTGATGGTGGCCGTACTCTGCGCCAGCGACTGCATGGCCTGTTCGGCGCTGCCGAAGGCTTGCTTGCCCTGGTTGTTGAGCAGGCCATTGGCGCTGCGCATCAGTTCGCTGGTCTGCTCGAGCATGGAGCTGGCCTGGTTACCGACCTGGGCCAGTTGCTGGATCGCGGTGCGGATATCCCCGCGCTGGTCGCTGAAGGCTGCCGAAGTCTGCTCCAGATGACTCAGGGTGTTGCTCAGGCTCTTGGCGTTGTCCTCGGAGAACAGCTGGTTGGCGTTATGCACCAGCATGTTGATGTTGGTCAGCAGGTCGCTGCCGTCATCGAGCAGACGGGCAATCGGCGAAGGCGAGGCGACGATCACTGGCAGCTTGCCGTCTTTGCCCTTGAGCTCCGGGCTTTGCGGCGTACCGCCGCTGAGCTGGATGAAGGAGGTACCGGTGATGCCGGTCAAGGTCAGTTTCGCGCGGGTGTCCTCCTTGACCGGAGTGTCGGCGTTCAGGCGCACCTGGGCCAGTACCCGGCGCGGGTCTTGCGGGTCCAGGCGCAGGCTGGTGACGTCACCCACCTTGATGCCGCTGTACTGCACCGAGCTGCCTCGGGACAAGCCAGAGACGGCTTCGTTGAACACGACCTCATAATCCTTGAAAGTGCTGTCGACGCTGGACTTGGTCAGCCACAGGCCGAACAGCATGGCACCGGCGACCACAATGACCGTGACCAGGCCGATCAGTACGTGATGTGCACGGGTTTCCATCTCAGAGCTCCTTTGCCGCTGTGGCGGCCTGATACGCCGCACGGCCACGCGGGCCATGAAAGTATTCGTGAATCCAGGCGTCGTCGGTGTCTTCGACCTGGGCAATCGGGCCTGCCACCAGGACTTTCTTCTGCGACAGCACTGCCACCCGGTCGGTGATGGTGTAGAGGGTGTCGAGGTCGTGGGTAATCAGGAACACGCTCAGGCCCAAGGCGTCGCGCAGGGTCAGAATCAACTGGTCGAAGGCTGCCGCACCGATCGGGTCGAGGCCCGCGGTGGGTTCATCGAGAAACAGAATGTCCGGGTCCAGGGCCAGGGCGCGGGCCAGCGCGGCGCGTTTGATCATGCCGCCGGACAGCGATGAGGGGTATTTGTCGGCGGCGGAAATCGGCAAGCCGGCCAGGGCCAGCTTGACCCCGGCCAGGTGCTCGGCGTCGGCGCGGGACAGGCCGGCATGTTCGATCAGCGGCAAGGCGACGTTTTCGGTAACCGTCAGCGAAGAGAACAGCGCGCCCTTCTGAAACAGCACGCCAAAGCGCCGTTCGACTTTCGAGCGCTGTTCGTCGCTTACACCGCTGAGGTCCTGGCTGAACACTTTGACCTGCCCTTCGTTTGGCCGCCGCAGGCCGACGATGCTGCGCAGCAGCACCGATTTGCCACTGCCTGAGCCACCAACCACAGCGAGAATCTCGCCGCGGTACAGGTCCAGGTCCAGTTGTTCGTGCACGCTCTGGGTACCGAAGCGGTTGCAGATGCCACGCGCTTCGATCACCGCCTCGCGGCGCTCGGGGGTTGTCCGGCTCACCAGCCCATCTCCATGAAGAACAACGCAGCCACCGCATCGAGGACGATCACCACGAAAATCGACTGCACCACGCTGGAGGTGGTGTGGGCCCCCACCGACTCGGCGCTGCCGCTGACCTTGAAGCCTTCCAGGCAGCCAATGGCCGCGATCAGGAAGGCAAAGAACGGCGCCTTGGCCAGGCCGACGAGAAAATGCTGCACACCGATGTCGCTTTGCAACAAGGACAGGAACATGGCGGGCGAGATATCCAGC
>JBOICD010000214.1:0-6338 GCA_050739855.1 Pseudomonas sp. | reverse complement strand
GGTGGGTACATGGCAACCTCCAAGTTAGCGATTTAAGTATCGCTTCTTGGCGTCCGTTGTCACGGGACAGAACCATGCCTACTTTTTCCAAGAAAAAAGTAGGCCGCCGTAAGGGCGGAAGGGGCCAGCAGCGTCGCTACATCGAATGGATAAGCTCGCAGCCCCAACAACCCAACCCAAGGATCATCCTCCCCGGGATTCCGTGAAGAACCAAAAATAATCCGCTGCGACTGTCGAATCCCTGCATCCTCATTCGACCATCTGTGAACGCGCCGATTTGCTCGGCGCCTTACCGTTGTCTAATCGCAGAGGACACGACCATGAGCAGCGTTGCCGAAAACCAAGTCCGTCAACTTATCGAGCGCTGGATTCCAGCGGTTCGCGCCCGGGACATCCCGGCCATCACCGCTCCTTACGCCGATGACATCGTCGCCTTCGATGCCGTCAAGGCATTGCAATTCAAAGGTAAAGCGGCCTACCAGGCACACTGGCAAGCCTGTATGGAGCACTGCCCCGGCGACATGATCTTCGAGATGGAGCAGCTGCAGATTCATGCAACGCCAGACCTGGCGCTGGCCCACTGGCTCAATCGGTGTGGTCCGGCCAGCGAGGAGGGCGGGGAGGATAAAAGCTGCTACATGCGCGTAACCGCCGGCTATAAGCGTATCGACGGGCAATGGAAAGTGATTCATGAACATTGGTCGGCGCCATTCGACATGGAAACCGGTGCCGCCCTGTTCTCGCTCAAGCCTTGAACTGAGAGCGTCGAGGATTATGCCGAATTGCACTTTGCATCTGCTGTGGAGATGACGATGAAATACCTTTGCCTGGTCTATTGTGAGGAAAGTCTGTTGCACAGCTTGCCCGACAGCCCTGCGGATGCCGAGTGCATGGCCTATGCCGAGTCGATCCAGGGCAGCGGGCGGATGCTCGCTGCCGAGGCGCTCAAGCCGGTGCAGACCGCCACCACCGTGCGTGTTCGCGGTGGCCACATGAGCCTGACTGATGGACCTTTTGCCGAGACCAAGGAACAACTGGCCGGCTTCTATCTGGTTGATGCCCGCGACCTGAACGAAGCCCTGAACATTGCCAAGGGGATACCTGCCGCCAGGGTCGGCAGCGTCGAGGTGAGGCCGGTCCGCGAGCTCCAACCCTGAGACGCAGGAGAACAATAAGATGAGCCTTCACCCCCCTGGTAATGCGCAGTACGAGCTGTCCTTGACCCGGTTGATCGATGCTCCGCGCAGCACGGTGTTCCGGGCCTGGACCGAACCCGATCTGCTTGCGCAATGGTGGGGCCCCAACGGCATGACCACGCCCTTGTGCGAAATGCAGTTGTGGGTGGGAGGGTTGTTTCGCACGGTGATGCAGGCCCCGGATGGCACCGAGTACCCGAACCAGGGGGTGTTCCTGGAAATTGTCCCCCCTGAGCGGATTGTCTTTACCGATGCCTTCGGGCCGGGCTGGGTGCCGTCGAACAAGGCGTTCATGACCGTGGTGGTGACCTTCGAGGAGCTTCAGGGCAAGACTCAGTACACCGCGCGTGCTTTGCACTGGAATGCCGCCGATTGCCTGGCACACGAGGAAATGGGCTTTCATCGCGGCTGGGGTGAAAGCCTGGATCGCCTGGTGGCACTGGTGACCACCCAGATGCCGGGCTGATGGCGACTCTGGTTCATCAGGTGCGGACCGAGGTCGAGTCGGTCTACAAGCGCGAGTCGCGCCGGATCCTGGCGACCCTGATTCGCTTGCTGGGTGATTTCGACCTGGCCGAAGAGGCCATGCACGAAGCGTTTTTCGTCGCTGTTGAGCGCTGGCAGCGCGATGGCATTCCTGCCAACCCACGGGCCTGGCTGGTGTCCACCGGACGCTTTAAAGCCATTGACGGGCTACGGCGGCGGGCCCGTTTCGACCGCTCGCAGACGCAGTTGATGATGGCGCTGGAGGCCCGGCAGGAGGATGAGGTGAAAGACCAGGAGCTGGAAGATGATCGTCTGCGCCTGATCTTCACTTGTTGTCACCCGGCGCTGGCGGCCGATGCCCAGGTGCCGCTGACCCTGCGGGAAGTCTGTGACTTGACCACTGAGGAAATCGCCCGGGCTTTTTTGCAGAACCCGGCGACCATAGCCCAGCGTATCGTGCGGGCCAAGGCCAAGATCCGCGATGCGCGGATTCCCTATCAGGTCCCGTCACTGGCGGAACTGCCTGAACGTCTGGACAGCGTCTTGCGGGTCATTTATCTGGTGTTCAACGAGGGCTATTCGGCGTCATCGGGCGACAACCTGATGCGCAATGATCTCAGCGATGAAGCGATCCGCCTGGGGCGACTGTTGCAGCAGTTGCTGCCTGATCCGCAAGTGCTGGGCTTGCTGGCGTTGATGTTGTTGCAGGCATCGCGACAGGCGGCTCGTAGCGATGAGAATGGCGATTTGATCTTGCTGGATCAGCAGGACCGCAGCTTGTGGAATCGCGCATTGATTGCCGAAGGTAGCCAGTTGGTGCAGCAGGCGCTGCGCAGTCAGCAGCTTGGGGTGTACAGCTTGCAGGCAGCGATTGCCGCAGTGCATGCCGAAGCGGCCAGTGCCGAGCAGACGGACTGGGAAGAAATCGTCGGTTTGTACGATGTGCTGCTGCGCGGTTGGCCTTCGCCGGTGGTCGAGCTCAATCGCGCCGCGGCCCTGGCGCGTCGTGACGGGCCGCAGGCAGGACTGCTGGCGGTGGAGGCGATTCTGGCGCGGGGGCAGTTGCAGGATTACCACCTGGCCCACAGCGCCCGCGCCGAACTGTGTCGGCAACTGGGGCGCCTGGATCAGGCCCGTGATGCCTACCGCACCGCCCTGGGCCTGACCTCGCAAGGTGCCGAACGGCGCTTTATCGAGCGCCGTCTGAGCGAGTTGTGAACTTCAGCCGATGGTGATCGGCGGCGGGCTGACCAGGTCGACAGTCTGCTGTTTGCGCGGGGCGAGGATTTCAGCTTCGCCATCGACGACCAGCTCATCATTCTGGTTGAACACGCGGGTGGCGATGCGCACCTTGAATTTCGGCAGCTTCTCGAGGATTTCCAGGCGCACGGTCAGGGTGTCGCCGAACTTCACCGGCTTCTGGAAGCTCATGGTCTGACCCAGGTAGATGGTGCCCGGGCCAGGCAGCTCACAGGCCACCGCAGCGCTGATCAGGGCACCGCTGAACATGCCGTGGGCGATACGCTCCTTGAACATGCTCTTGGCGGCAAACTCGGCATCCAGGTGCACAGGGTTGTGGTCACCGGACATGGCAGCGAACAGCTGGATGTCACGTTCTTCGACGGTCTTGCTGAAACTGGCGGTCTGGCCGACTTCAAGGGCTTCGTAAGGCGTGTTGGTGACCTGGGTCATCGATTCGGTTCCTGCTAGGGGCGCGGGGGCGGCCGTCATTCGCTGCGGGCAGGGCGGCCAAGGGCCAGGGCCTGTTCCAGCCAGTCGATGATCGCGGCCGTGACCTCGTCACGGTTGGTTTCATTGAGCAGTTCATGTCGCGCTTTGGAGTACAGCTGCAACTGCACATGCTGGTTGCCGGCCAGGCGCAAAGCACCGGCCAGATCCTTGAGACGCTTGCCGGCACTGACCGGATCACATTCACCGCCCATCACCAGGATCGGCAGGTTCGGATCGATCTGTTTGAGGTTGGCCGGCTGGCTGATCTGCTCAAGCCCCATCAGCAGGTCTATCCACAAGCGATTGGTGCAACGGAAACCGCACAACGGATCGGTCACATAGCGGTCGACTTCGGTGTTGTCGCGGCTGAGCCAGTCAAAGGCCGTGCGCGTGGGTTTGAAGGCTTTGTTGAAGGAGCCAAAGGACAACCACTCGATCAACGCACTGTGGCCCAAAGGGCCCTGACGCCAGGCTTCGAGGCGGGCAATCACACAGGCGGTGCGGTACAGCGCCGGTGGCTGGAAATTCGAGCCGCTGAGAATCGCCCCTTGCAGGCTGGCGCCATGGTGCATCAGATAGGCCTGGGCAATGTAGCTGCCCATGCTGTGACCGAAGAGGAACACCGGGGTCCCGGGAAACTGCTGGCCGATGTGCTGGCTGAGCATTCCCAGGTCGTTGACCACCGCGCTCCAGCCATCGTGGCGGGCGAACAGGCCCAGGGTGCCGAGCTCGGCGGTACGGCCATGACCGCGCTGGTCATGGGCCATCAGGGCATAGCCCGCCGCACTCAGGGCCTGGCCCAGGCGTTGATAGCGACCGGCATGCTCAGCCATGCCATGGGCCAGCAGCACCACTGCCTTGATCGGCGTGCTGGGCAGCCATTGGTAGACATAAAGGCTGCAGTGATCGCTGGCCGCTAGCCAGAACGCATCGTGGTGCATGGCGAGTCCTTGTGCGCACAGGTGGGTAAGTCAACTCAGTGTATAACTCAAGCGTGCAATCGAAGGGCAGCGACAAACAAGATTCACAATGTAAATGACAGCGCTTGGCATATTTGCCACCTGCGGCATACCTGCTAACGTCGGCACAGCACCTTCTTCGCCAAGCAGGCAAGGGGGCCGGAACGGCTCAGGTATGAGGACAAGAATAAATGCAGGCTGATTTCTGGAATGACAAGCGCCCGGCAGGCGTTCCTTCGAACATTGACATGAATGCTTACAAGTCTGTGGTCGAGGTGTTCGAACGCTCGTGCAAGAAGTTCGCTGACCGCCCGGCGTTCAGCAACCTGGGGGTGACGATGACCTATGCAGAGCTGGATCGTCACTCCGCGGCCTTTGCCGCCTATCTGCAGCAGCACACCGATCTGGTGCCGGGCGACCGTATCGCGGTGCAGATGCCCAATGTGCTGCAGTACCCGATCGCAGTGTTTGGCGCCTTGCGCGCCGGGCTGATCGTGGTCAACACCAACCCGCTGTATACCGCTCGCGAGATGCGTCATCAATTCAAGGATTCCGGGGCCCGGGCGCTGGTCTACCTGAACATGTTCGGCAAACTGGTGCAGGAAGTACTGCCCGATACCGGCATCGAATTTCTGATTGAAGCGAAGATGGGCGACATGCTGCCAGCGGCCAAGGGCTGGCTGGTCAATACTATTGTCGCCAAGGTCAAGAAGATGGTCCCGGACTACCATCTGCCCCAGGCTGTACCCTTCAAGAGCGCGTTGAGTCAGGGGCGTGGCGTAGTGCCCAGGCAGGTCTCGCTGAGCCTCGATGATATCGCTGTGCTGCAGTACACCGGTGGCACCACCGGCCTGGCCAAGGGCGCAATGCTGACCCACGGCAACCTGGTGGCCAACATGCTTCAGGTGCTGGCATGCTTCTCCCAGCATGGTGATGATGGCCAGCGGCTGATCAAGGAGGGCCAGGAAGTGATGATCGCCCCCCTGCCGCTTTACCATATCTATGCCTTTACCGCGAACTGCATGTGCATGATGGTGACCGGCAACCACAACGTGTTGATCACCAATCCACGAGACATTCCAGGCTTCATCAAGGAGCTGAAAAAGTGGAAGTTCTCCGCGCTGCTGGGACTCAACACCTTGTTCGTGGCGCTGATGAATCATCCGGAATTCAAGAACCTGGACTTCTCTGCCCTGAAAGTCACCAACTCCGGTGGCACCGCGCTGGTCAAGGCTACCGCCGAACGTTGGGAAAGCCTGACGGGCTGTCGCATCGTCGAGGGCTATGGCCTGACTGAAACCTCGCCGGTGGCCAGCACCAACCCCTATGGACAGCTGGCGCGCCTGGGCACGGTGGGCATACCGGTGGCGGGTACGGCATTCAAGGTCATCGACGATGAAGGCAATGAGCAGCCGATGGGCGAGCGTGGCGAGTTGTGTATCAAGGGCCCGCAAGTAATGAAGGGTTACTGGCAGCACCCTGAGGCTACGGCCGAGGCGCTTGATAGCGAGGGCTGGTTCAAGACCGGTGACATCGCGGTGATCGATCCTGATGGTTTTACCCGGATTGTCGATCGCAAGAAGGACATGATCATTGTTTCCGGTTTCAACGTGTACCCGAACGAGATCGAAGAGGTCGTCATGAACCACCCGCAAGTCGCCAACTGCGCGGTAATCGGCATTCCAGACGAGCGTTCCGGCGAAGCCGTAAAGCTGTTTGTGGTGCCGCGTGAAGGCGGGGTGAGTCTTGAAGAGCTGAAGGCTTACTGCAAAGCCAACTTCACTGGCTACAAAGTGCCCAAGCACATCGTGCTGCGCGATTCGTTACCGATGACGGCGGTGGGCAAGATCCTGCGCCGGGAGCTGCGCGATATCGCCTGACGTCCAGGGTGGGAGCGGGCTTCTGTGGGAGCGGGCTTGCCCCGCGATGACGTTGGCGCAGTCAACATCGCATCGCGGGGCAAGCC
>JBOICD010000213.1:0-6347 GCA_050739855.1 Pseudomonas sp. | reverse complement strand
GCAACTGCTCCTGCAGCGTCTTGCGCCGTACGCTCAGCCCTTGCCATTCCAGGCGGTGCTGTTCCAGCTGGCCGCGCAACAATTGCGCTTGCTGCTCGGCCTGGGTCCGGCGCTTCTCCGCATCACGCAGCTCGCGGTCAGCCTCGTCCATATGCAGGCGCGCCTGACGCATTTCGTCATCGACGCTCATGCGCTTCTCAAGCAGCTCTTCGAGCTTGAGGCGCAACTCCTCCAGCGGCGCCTCACCCTCGTCCAGGTTGAGGCTGAGCTGTTCACGCTTTTCCGTCAGACGCTCCGATTGCAACTCCAGACGCTCCAGCGCCTGACGGGTGGAATCGTGCTGGGCGCGCAACGAGCCCAGGCGCACGGCCAGTTGATGAGCGTGATCCTTGTGCTGACGGGCTTCCTGGCGCACCCGGTCGAGGCGCTCACGCAAGCTGTCGCGCTGGGCCAGAAGCAGTTCGCGCTGTTCGGTGTCCTGGGCCATCAGATCGAGGGCCTCCTGCAGTTGCAGGCGCGATTCACCGAGATTCTCGCTTTCGAGGGCGCGTTGCTCCAGCAGTTCGGCCAGCTCTTCTTCCAGACGCCGACGCCGCAAGCTCAATTGCTCGGCGCGCGCCTTGCCGGCCGACAGCCGTGCGTTCAGCTCACTCTGCTGGCGGGTTTCATCCTGAGCACGACGGCGCAATTGTTCGCGCTGTTGCTCAAGCCCTTGCTGCTGCTCACGCTGCTCTTGCAGCCGGGCTTCAAGCAATTCGAGTGCAGCCTCCAGCTCCTGGTGCTCAAGCCCCAGGCGCTCCAGCTCCTGGCCACGGGCCAGCAGCCCTCCTTGAGCATCGCTGGCGCGATTGACCCGCAGAAAATGCCGCCCGACCCAGTAGCCATCACGGCTGACCAGACTCTGCCCATCACTCAAGCGGCCGCGCTGGGCCAGCGCTAGTTCAAGGCTTTCCACCGGCAAAACCTGCCCCAACCAGGGCGCGAGATCGACCCGGCCTTCAACCTTGTCGAGCAAGCTGCCCGGCATGCGCGTGCTTTCGGCCGTTGAATCCAGCAAGCGCAGATCGCCCTGACTGAACGCCGCCAGATCAAGGCTGCTGAAATCATCCACCAGCACGGCCTGCAAATCAGCGCCCAGCACGGTTTCCACCGCCAGCTCCCACCCCGGCTCGACCCGCAGCCCCTCAGCCAGACGCGGACGCTGCTCCAGGCCCTGCTCGCGCAACCATTGCGCGGTGCCAGTACCCGGATCCAGCGCGGCCTGCTGCAAGGCCTCGAGCGACGCCAGGCGCCCGCCCAGACGCTGCAACTCGCCCTGGGTCTGTTGCTGCGCCTGGACGGCCTGCTGCAGTTGCTCGCGCAGGGTTTCCAGTTGCTCGACCACCTGTTGTTCCTGCAGTTGAAGCGCTTCAAGCACCAGCTCGCTGCTGGCCACTTGCTCACCCAGCTCCAGAATCGCGGCATCTTCAGGGTCGGCGCTGAGCTGGTCGCGCTCCTCAGCCAGCTTGCGCTGGCGCTCGGCCAGACGTTCCAGCGCCTGTTCGAGCTGCTGAATACGCGCCTGCTGCACTTCGGCCTGGCGACGTGGTTCGGCCGAACGGGTGTTGAACGTGTCCCACTGCTCCTGCCAGCCGTGCATGGTGCCTTCGGCTTCTTCCAGGGTGGCCGCCGACTCTTCGGCGGCGGCCAGGGTCATTTCCTGCTCGGGCTCAAGCATTGCCAGCTCTTCGCCAAGGGTCGCCAGCAAGGTGCGGTCATGCCCCAGATGCGATTCGGTCTCCAGGCGCGAGCGCTCGGCTTCCTTGAAGTCGTCCTGAAGCTGGCGCAGACGCTGCTGGCCGTGCTGGATACTCTGCTCGACCCGGGCGATATCGCCGCCGACCGAATAGAAGCGCCCTTGCACCTGCCCAAAGCGCTCGGACAGCTCATGATGGCCATCACGCAGGCGCTCGATGCTGGCATCGGCATTGCGCTGCTCGGCCACCAGCGCCTCGAAGGAAACTTCCTGATCACCGATCACCGCTTCGCGCTGACTGACCTGCTGATCCAGCGCCTGCCAGCGCAATGCCGCCAGCTGCGCCTTGAGTTGGCGTTCCTCGGCCTTGTACTCCTTGTACTTCTCGGCGGCCTGGGCCTGGCGATGCAAGCGTTCGAGCTGGCGCTCCAGCTCTTCGCGCAGGTCGGTCAGGCGCTCAAGGTTTTCATGGGTGCGGCGGATGCGATTCTCGGTCTCGCGCCGACGCTCCTTGTACTTGGAGATCCCGGCCGCTTCTTCGATGAAGTTGCGCAGGTCTTCCGGCTTGGCCTCGATCAGCTTGGAGATCATCCCCTGCTCGATGATCGAATAGCTGCGCGGGCCGAGGCCGGTGCCGAGGAAGATGTCGGTGATATCACGGCGCCGGCACTTGGTGCCGTTGAGGTAATAGGTATTCTGCCCGTCGCGGGTGACTTTGCGGCGGATGGAGATTTCCGCGTAGGCAGCGTATTCACCGACCAGGGTGCTATCGGCGTTATCGAACACCAGTTCGATACTGGCCTGGCTCACCGGTTTGCGGCTGGTCGAGCCGTTGAAGATGACGTCGGTCATCGACTCGCCACGCAGGTTTTTGGCCGAGCTTTCGCCCATCACCCAGCGCACCGCATCGATGATGTTGGACTTGCCGCAGCCATTGGGCCCGACCACCGCCGCCATGTTGCTGGGGAAGTTGACCGTGGTCGGGTCGACGAACGACTTGAACCCTGCCAGGCGAATGCACTTGAGGCGCATGCTCAGGCAGTCGCCAGTGCCGCCAGCACCAGCTCGCAGCTGCGCTGGCAGTATTCGACCAGCACCGTGCGGATGCGCGCCTGATCGCGGGCAACCACGGCCTCCAGCAGGTTGGCGAACAACGCCAGGAAGTCGCTCATTTCGGCCTTGCGTTGATCCAGCGCCAGGTAATAGGCGCGGCTCATGGCCGGCTGCAGGTTCTCAACGGTTTCCTGCAGGTAAGGATTATTGGCGAACGGGTAAGCCGCGCGCATCACCGCAAAACTTTCTTCGACGAAGACCTTGATGTCCTGGCGCTGCAGGGCACTGGTCAGGCGTTGCTGGATGCTCAGGAATGCCAGCAAGTCGCTTTCATTGCGCCAGTTCTGTGCAACCGCATTGCCCAGCAGGATGTAGAGTTCGCCCATCAAGGTGCACAGGCTGCGCACGCCATGTTCGTCGAGTTCGGTCACATGGGCGCCACGGCGTGGCAGGATGGTCACCAGGTGTCGACGTTCGAGGATCAGCAAGGCTTCACGCACCGAGCCGCGACTGACGTTCAATGCCTGGGTGACCTTCTGCTCCTGGATACGCTCAGCGGGCTTGAGCTCGCCGCGGATGATCCGCTCGGCCAGGTAGTGGGCAATTTGCTCGGAGAGGCTGTCCGGCGCCTTGAACGTCATGGTTTTCCTTCAAAATCATTGAACTGTGCAAAGGGCGCAATTGTAGCGCACTTGCCCCGGCGCCGCGCAGGGGCCTGGAGGCAGAAGTTGGCACCAATGGCGCAAAATATTCGGCCACGATCACAGCGGACTATGCTCTATAGAGAAGCGCCTGTGGCGGGTGGGTAATGTCGTGTAAATTTTCCTGACCCAAAAGTCAGAAAATTGTTGACCTAAAAATCAAGTCTGCTTACAGTCCGCTCAACAACAATAAACCGCGTGTGAGGCCTTCCGTGATCCAGTTTCTACTCAACCAGGAGCTGCGCAGTGAGCATGCCCTGGATCCCAACCTGACAGTGCTGCAGTACCTGCGCGAGCACTTGGGCAAGTCCGGCACCAAGGAAGGCTGCGCCAGCGGCGATTGTGGCGCCTGCACCGTGGTGGTCGGCGAACTGGCCGAGGACGACGACGGCCGCGAGCAAATCCGCTATCGCAGCCTGAACTCGTGCCTGACCTTTGTTTCGTCGCTGCACGGCAAGCAATTGATCAGCGTCGAAGGGCTCAAGCACCAGGGCCAGCTGCACAGCGTGCAACAGGCCATGGCCGACTGCCACGGCTCGCAGTGCGGCTTCTGTACCCCCGGTTTTGTCATGTCGCTGTTTGCCCTGCAAAAGAACAGCGATGCACCGGACCTGCACAAGGCCCAGGAAGCGCTGGCCGGCAACCTCTGCCGCTGCACCGGTTACCGCCCGATCCTCGCTGCCGCCGAGCAGTCCTGCTGCCAGGCCAAGCCTGATCAGTTTGACAGCAACCAGGCGCAGACCATCGCCCGCCTCAAGGCTATTGCGCCGAGTGAAACCGGCGAGCTCAACAGCGGCGACAAACGCTGCCTGGTACCGCTGACCGTCGCCGACCTTGCCGACCTCTATGGCTCGCACCCCGAAGCACGCCTGCTCGCCGGCGGTACCGACCTGGCGCTGGAAGTGACCCAGTTCCACAAAACCCTGCCAGTAATGATCTATGTCGGTAACGTCGCCGAACTCAAGCGCATCGACAGCCTGGAGGATCACCTGGAAATAGGTGCCGCCACCCCGCTGACCGACTGCTATGACGCCTTGAGCCGCGAATACCCGGACTTCGGCGAACTGCTGCACCGTTTTGCCTCGCTGCAGATCCGCAACCAGGGCACCCTGGGCGGCAACATCGGCAACGCCTCGCCGATCGGTGACTCCCCGCCCCTGCTGATTGCCCTGGATGCGCAGATTGTCCTGCGCAAAGGCGAGAGCACCCGCACTTTGGCGCTGGAAGACTACTTCATCGACTACCGCATCACTGCCCGCCAGGAAAGCGAGTTCATCGAGAAGATCATTGTGCCGCGCGCTCGCAGTGCCTGGACGTTCCGCGCCTACAAGGTTTCCAAGCGTCTGGACGACGATATTTCCGCCGTCTGCGCCGCCTTCAACCTGCGCATCGAAAACGGTGTGGTCGAGGCTGCACGCATCGCCTTCGGCGGCATGGCCGCGATCCCCAAGCGCGCCCGCGCCTGTGAAGCCGCTCTGGTTGGCAAAGCCTGGAACCAGGCCAGCATCGAACGCGCCTGCCAGGCCCTGGCCGAAGACTTCACCCCGCTGTCGGACTTCCGCGCCAGCAAGGAATACCGTCTGCTCAGCGCGCAGAACCTGCTGCGCAAATACTTCATCGAACTGCAAACGCCGCACATCGAGACTCGGGTGACCGCTTATGTCTAACCATCACGTCGCCAAAAGCCAGGCGGAAATGGCCGAGCTGTTCAGCCAGGACCTGACCACTGGAGTCGGTCGCAGCATCAAGCACGACAGCGCCGACAAGCAGGTCAGCGGTGAAGCGCAGTACATCGACGACCGCCTGGAGTTCCCCAACCAGCTGCACGTGTATGCGCGCATGTCCGACCGCGCCCATGCACGGGTGCTGAAGATCGACACCAGCCCCTGCTACGCGTTCGAGGGTGTACGCATCGCCATCACCCACGAAGACATTCCGGGCCTCAAGGACATTGGCGCGATCATGCCCGGTGACCCGCTGCTGGCCATCGACAAGGTCGAGTTCGTCGGCCAGCCGGTGCTCGCCGTCGCCGCCCGCGACCTGGACACCGCACGCCGCGCGGCGATGGCCGCGATCGTCGAATACGAAGACCTGGAACCGGTGCTCGACGTGGTCGAGGCCCTGCACAAGCGCCACTTCGTCCTGGACAGCCACACCCACAAACGCGGCGACTCGGCCACGGCCCTGGCGAGCGCGCCGCATCGTCTGCAAGGCACCCTGCACATCGGTGGCCAGGAACATTTCTACCTGGAAACCCAGATCTCTTCGGTAATGCCAACCGAAGACGGCGGGATGATCGTCTACTGCTCGACCCAGAACCCCACCGAGGTGCAAAAGCTGGTCGCCGAAGTGCTCGACGTACCGATGAACAAGGTGCAGGTCGACATGCGCCGTATGGGCGGCGGCTTCGGCGGCAAGGAAACCCAGGCCGCGAGCCCGGCGTGCCTGTGCGCAGTGATCGCGCGCCTGACCGGCCAGCCGACCAAGATGCGCCTGCCGCGGGTCGAAGACATGCTGATGACCGGCAAGCGTCATCCGTTCTACGTCGAATACGACGTCGGCTTCGATGACAGCGGCCGCCTGCACGGTATCAATCTGGAGCTGGCCGGCAACTGCGGCTACTCGCCGGACCTCTCGGCGTCGATCGTCGACCGCGCCATGTTCCACTCCGACAACGCCTATTACCTTGGCGACGCCACGGTCAACGGCCACCGCTGCAAGACCAACACCGCATCGAACACGGCCTATCGGGGCTTCGGCGGCCCACAGGGGATGGTCGCCATCGAAGAGGTGATGGACCATATCGCCCGCAGCCTGGCGCTCGACCCGCTGGCGGTCCGCAAGGCCAACTACTACGG
>JBOICD010000212.1:0-6351 GCA_050739855.1 Pseudomonas sp. | reverse complement strand
CGCGACGGGCAGCTGGTACAGGGCGCCACCCGTGGCGACGGCACCACCGGTGAAGACATCAGCGTCAACGTGCGTACCGTGCGCAACATTCCCCTGAAGCTGCAAGGCGAGGGCTGGCCAGCCGTGCTCGAAGTGCGCGGCGAGGTGTACATGTCCAAGGCCGGCTTCGAGCGCCTGAACCAGGCGCAGATCGAGGTGGGCGGCAAGACCTTCGCCAACCCGCGCAACGCCGCGGCGGGCAGCCTGCGCCAGCTGGATTCGAAGATCACTGCCAGCCGCCCGCTGGAGTTCTGCTGCTATGGCCTGGGCCAGGTCTCGGCGCCGCTGGCAGATACCCATATCGGCACCCTGGAACAGCTCAAGGCCTGGGGCATGCCGATCAGTCGCGAACTGCGCCATGCGGCGGGCGTTGCCGAATGCCTGGAGTACTACCGCGATATCGGCGCGCGCCGCAATGACCTGCCTTACGAGATCGATGGCGTGGTGTTCAAGGTCAACAGCCTGGCCTCCCAGCGCGAGTTGGGCTTCCGGGCCCGCGAACCTCGCTGGGCCATTGCCCACAAGTTCCCGGCCATGGAAGAGCTGACCGAAGTGCTGGACGTCGAATTCCAGGTCGGGCGTACCGGCGCGGTCACCCCGGTGGCCCGGCTCAAGCCAGTGAAGGTGGCTGGAGTAACCGTTTCCAATGCCACGTTGCACAACATGGACGAAGTGGCGCGCCTGGGGCTGATGATCGGCGATACGGTGATCATTCGCCGGGCTGGCGATGTGATCCCGCAGGTCATGCAGGTGGTGACCGAGCGTCGTCCTGACGACGCCCGGCCGGTGCACATTCCCACACAGTGCCCGGTGTGTGGCTCACAGGTTGAGCGCACGCAGCTGATCAAGCGCAGCAAGGGCAGGGAAACCGTCAGTGAAGGCGCGGTATACCGCTGCGTCGGACGTCTGGCCTGCGCTGCGCAACTCAAGCAGGCGATTATTCACTATGTCTCGCGGCGCGCCATGGACATCGAAGGGCTCGGCGAAAAGAGCGTCGAACAACTGGTGGATGAAGGCCTGATCCGTTCGCCGGCCGATCTCTATCAGCTGACGTTCGAGCAGATTGTCGACCTGGAAGGCTTCGCCGAGCTGTCGAGCAAGAATCTGCTGGCGGCCATTGCGGCCAGCAAGCAGCCAGGCCTTGCGCGCTTCATCTACGCCTTGGGCATTCCCGACGTGGGTGAAGAGACAGCCAAGGTCCTGGCGCGCTCCCTGGGCTCGTTGCAGCGGGTCATGGCGGCGTTGCCGCAAGTGCTGACCTACCTGCCGGATATCGGCCTGGAAGTGGCGCACGAGATCCATAGCTTCTTTGAAGATGAGCACAACCGCACCGTTATCAGCCAGCTGCTTGAGCGTGGGCTGCAGTTGCAGGACGAAGGCGAGCTGGGCGCCGAATTCGCGGCCAGCACCACCTTGGCCGGGTTGATCGCCAAGCTGGACATTCCCTCGGTGGGGCCGACGGGGGCGGAAAAGCTGGTGGCCAAACTCGGCAGCCTGGAAAAGATCATCGCCGCCGACGGCATCGATCTGCGCCAGGCCCTGGCGGCCAAGCAGGCCGACGCGGTGCGCAATTACTTCCAGGAGCCGGCCAATGCCGCGCTGGCCCTGGCCATTGAGGCGCAGTTGCGTGAGTTCGGCATGCACTGGTCGAGCGAGAAAAAAGTCGCTGCCGGCTTGCCGCTGACCGGTCAGACCTGGGTGCTGACCGGCTCCCTGGAGCGCATGAGCCGCGATATCGCCAAAGACAAACTGGAAAGCCTGGGCGCCAAGGTCGCAGGCTCGGTGTCGGCCAAGACCCATTGCGTGGTGGCGGGGCCTGGCGCGGGTTCCAAGCTGGCCAAGGCCAGCGAACTGGGGCTCAAGGTGCTGGATGAAGATGCATTCGTGACCTTTCTGGGTGATCACGGCATTGCCATCTAAGCCCTGGAACGCAGCCAAGTCATTGAGTGTTGATGGTTTTTTTTGAATTAGCGGTTGTATCTTCACTCGATGCCGGTACAATGGCGCGGCTCGTCGCCAGATGAGCTGCGTTATGGTGACCCCATCGGTCCCCCCGCATTGATTACCCGTTAACCTGGTCAGGCCCGGAAGGGAGCAGCCATAGCGGGAACATCGAGTGCCGGGGTGTGGCTGGTGGGGTCGCCACCTACCTCCAAGCCGTGCGCTTGTTCCGGCTCTACCTGTCTCGTTAGCTAATCCTCATTCGCTACCCGTGCTGTTTCGCCTGCTTGTGCCTGGCTATCCGGCACAGTTGTATGGCGCTTGACCATGCGCTCAATCTCTCCAGAACTTTTCATCGCCTCAAGGTTGCGCAGAATACCTTGGGTTGGCAGGGCAGGATCATTTCGCACATAGCAGCTCAGTGCCTGCTCCTCCAGCAGTGCCACTGGCTTGAACCGTTGGGCTTCGGGCAGCGAGCGATTGAACCAGTCCAGGCTCAACTGACTGCTGACCGCATAGCGATAACGCCCGGCCTGCAGTTTCTGCAGCACCTGCAACTGGTTGCGCGCGTCGTCACGCTTGAAGTGGCCGTTGTCGAATTGTGCTTGCAGTGCGGGGTAATGAAAGCCAAGCACGGTACCAATGACTTCCCGGGGCAAATCCGTCAGATGGGTTGGCGCTGCCTCGCGGGGATGAGCCACCAGCCAGTCGCGCTGCTGGAACAGCGGCGAGCTCCAGCTGAAGTTGCCCGACTGCCCGCCGCTCCAGGATGGCATCACGAAACAGCGCACATCGACGCTGCCACGCTCCATCCCCGCCTGCAGGCGCAAGCGCGGCATTACGTGAAATTCAGGGCGACGCTGCACGCGGCCGGCCAGGGTGTTCATCAGGTCGAGCATGATGCCTTCGACGGGCTGGTTGTTTTCCAGGCGTACCAGCGGCATGGTCCAGCTATCGGCGACGGCAAAACGCAAGGGGGGTAACTCAGTGGCCGGCAGTTGGCCGATGTACAGCATCAACAGGCTCAAAACCCAGCGCATCCACTTCTCCCTGCGTGACATCAGCATCCTGGCGAACAAAGCTTATACGTCAGGCCGCATAGCGGATGCAATTTCAGGCCTGCTCCGCTAGGATTAGCGGTCTTTGGTCTATCTATTTGACGGTTTTCGATGAGTTATCAGGTTCTTGCACGTAAATGGCGTCCGCGCTCGTTCCGCGAAATGGTCGGCCAGACCCATGTGCTCAAGGCTTTGATCAACGCACTGGACAACCAGCGCCTGCACCACGCCTACCTGTTTACCGGTACCCGCGGCGTGGGCAAGACTACCATCGCGCGAATCATCGCCAAATGCCTGAACTGCGAATCCGGCATCACCTCGACCCCCTGCGGCACCTGTTCGGTGTGCCGGGAGATCGACGAGGGCCGTTTCGTTGACCTGATCGAGATCGACGCTGCCAGTCGCACCAAGGTCGAAGACACCCGCGAGCTGCTCGACAACGTGCAGTACGCGCCGAGCCGTGGGCGCTTCAAGGTCTACCTGATCGACGAAGTGCACATGCTCTCCAGCCACTCGTTCAACGCCTTGCTCAAGACGCTGGAAGAGCCGCCGCCCTACGTCAAGTTCATCCTTGCCACCACTGATCCGCAGAAGCTGCCGGCGACCATCCTGTCGCGCTGCCTGCAGTTTTCCCTGAAGAACATGACCCCCGAGCGGGTGGTCGAGCACCTGAGCCATGTGCTGGGTGCCGAGAATGTTCCGTTCGAAGACGACGCCCTGTGGCTGCTTGGCCGCGCGGCTGACGGCTCGATGCGCGATGCCATGAGCCTGACCGATCAGGCCATTGCTTTCGGTGAAGGCAAGGTATTGGCCGCCGATGTGCGGGCCATGCTTGGCACGCTCGATCATGGCCAGGTCTATGGCGTCCTGCAGGCGCTGCTCGAAGGCGACGCGCGGGCCTTGCTCGAAGCGGTGCGCCATCTGGCCGAGCAGGGGCCGGACTGGAGCGGCGTGCTGGCCGAGATGCTCAATGTGCTGCATCGCGTCGCCATTGCCCAGGCGCTGCCTGAAGCCGTGGACAACGGCCAGGGCGATCGTGACCGGGTATTGGCCCTGGCCCAGGCGCTGCCAGCCGAAGACGTACAGTTCTACTACCAGATGGGGTTGATCGGTCGTCGTGACCTGCCGTTGGCTCCGGATCCGCGCGGCGGCTTCGAGATGGTGCTGTTGCGCATGCTGGCGTTCCGTCCCGCCGATACCGATGACGCACCGACGCCGGTACTAAAGCCGGTGGGGATCAGCCAGGCCACAGCTGATTCGGCAAGTGCGGTGGCAGCAGCGAGTGCCGCTGCGCCTGCGGTGATTGCTGCGCCGGTTGTCGAGCCTGCACCTGTTGTTGCTCCTGAGCCGGCAGCTGTTGCTCAACCTGAGCCGGAGCCTGAGCCCGCGCCAGTCGAGGTCAAGGCGCAAGAGCCTGAGCCGGTTGTCGACCTGCCCTGGAACGATCCGACCCCGGTCCAGTCAGTTGCTGAACCCGAGGCTGCACCTGCTGCGCCCGACCCCGTAGTCGAATCGCCGCAACCAGCCCAGGCGCCGGTTCAGGCGGTGGTGCGCCAGGACGAGCCGCTTCACGACGACAGCATTGGCTACAGCCCTGCAGGCATGGAACGTGACGACGAGCCGCCGCTGGACGAAGATTACTACGAGCCGGAGATGGATCCGGCCAGCTACAGTTACCTGGATGAACTGGCGATCGAGCATGTGCACGAAGAGGCGCCGGCCGCTGCTCCTGAGCTGTTGCCGGCGGCGATGCCGGCCACCGGCCTGGCTTTGCAATGGCTGGAATTATTCCCGCAGTTGCCGATTTCCGGGATGACCGGCAGTATCGCCGCCAACTGTACGCTGATTGCCGCCGAAGGCGATGACTGGCTGCTGCACCTGGACCCGGCCCATAGTGCGCTGTTCAACGCTACCCAGCAGCGCCGCCTGAACGATGCCCTGAACCAGCATTTCGGGCGCACGCTGAAGCTGTCCATCGAGCTGATTCGCCCGGAGCAGGAAACCCCGGCCCAGGCGGCAGCGCGCAAGCGTGCCGAGCGTCAGGGTGAGGCGGAAGCTTCCATAGAAGCCGACCCGCTCATCCAGCAGATGATCAAGCAGTTTGGTGCCATGGTGCGACACGATACCATTGAGCCTGTAGACGCCCCGCTAACCCAGGGCGAATGAGCGAATGACACAAGCGGCCCGGGCCCGACCCGCGCCGCACTCCGTAAGACTAAATTTGAGGTGATCCCCATGATGAAAGGTGGCATGGCCGGCCTGATGAAGCAGGCCCAGCAGATGCAGGAAAAAATGGCCAAGATGCAGGAAGAACTGGCCAACGCTGAAGTGACCGGCCAATCCGGCGCCGGCCTGGTGAGCGTGGTGATGACCGGTCGTCACGACGTCAAGCGCATCAGCCTGGACGACAGCCTGATGCAGGAAGACAAGGAAGTGCTGGAAGACCTGATCGCCGCCGCCGTCAACGACGCGGTGCGCAAGGTCGAGCAGAACAGCCAGGAAAAAATGGGTGGCATGACCGCTGGTATGCAGCTGCCGCCTGGTTTCAAGATGCCATTCTGAGTCATCGTTTCATGTAGTACCTTCGGTGGGAGCACGGCTGTGAAGCCGTTGCTCCCACCGTCGTTTTTCTCGCGTTTTTTTGAATTTTCAGGCTAATGACCATGAGCTTCAGCCCACTGATTCGCCAACTGATCGATGCCTTGCGCATCTTGCCCGGTGTCGGCCAGAAAACTGCCCAGCGCATGGCCCTGCAACTGCTTGAGCGTGACCGCAGCGGCGGCACGCGCCTGGCCCAGGCGTTGAGCCAGGCCATGGAAGGGGTCGGCCATTGCCGCCAGTGCCGTACTCTGACCGAGCAGGAGCTGTGCCCACAGTGCGCCGACACGCGCCGTGACGACACGCTGCTGTGCGTGGTCGAAGGACCGATGGATGTCTATGCGGTAGAGCAGACCGGCTATCGCGGCCGTTACTTTGTGCTCAAAGGGCACCTGTCACCGCTGGACGGGCTGGGGCCTGAGGCGATCGGTATTCCGCAATTGATGGCGCGTATCGAAGAGCAGGGCACCTTTACCGAGGTGATCCTGGCGACCAACCCGACGGTGGAGGGCGAGGCGACGGCTCATTACATTGCGCAGTTACTGGCCGACAAGGGCTTGGTGGCTTCGCGCATCGCTCATGGTGTGCCATTGGGTGGAGAGCTGGAGCTGGTGGACGGCGGGACGTTGGCGCACTCCTTTGCGGGGCGCAAGCCGATTTCGTTGTAGATCAGGAGGTTGTATCGCGGGGCAAGCCCGCTCCCACCCTGTGAGAG
>JBOICD010000211.1:0-6354 GCA_050739855.1 Pseudomonas sp. | reverse complement strand
CTGTGGGAGCGGGCTTGCCCCGCGATGGGTAATATAATTTACGAACCTTTCTGCAGCCTTTAAGGGCTTTCTCCTGAATACGTGCTAAAAGACGCGAAATTTAATTAGTCATTTTCTATCGATTTGACTTTAACGATGCCTTGAGCTAATTTGTTGTTCATTATGTTGAACAGTAAAGCGTTTCTGCTCCCCACCTCTCGTCTGGTCTCCCGTGAAAATCACTGGACCGGCGGTCTCTAGCGCCTCCCCCGACAAACAGCTTTTTCTCTCTTTTTGTCTGTAGCCGTCGCCGTTTGTGCGCCGGGTTTGTGTCGCCCGTGGGAGGGCATCATGCGTTCCTGGATCTATTTGTTTATCGCCATCACCGCTGAGGTGATCGGCACCGCGTCGATGAAATTCGCCGCCACTGAGCACCCTGTTCTTGGCCATGGCTTGATGTACGCGATGATCGGTCTGTCGTACTTCTTCCTGGCCCTGGCAGTAAAACGTGTGCCGGTGGGCGTTGCCTACGCGCTGTGGGAAGGCATCGGCATCGTGCTTATCACCCTGATCAGCGTTACCTGGCTGGGTGAAAGCCTCGGCCTGCTCAAGGCTGCGGGCCTGGGTGTGATGATCGCCGGTATCCTGCTGATCAAGGCCGGTACCCGCCCGGCACCTGCCGAGCGCAACATGGAGGCCTTGCCATGCTAAGCATGAACTGGATGCCTTTCGCCTGGCTTGGTCTGGCCATCGTGCTGGAAGTTATCGCCAACCTGCTGCTCAAGTACTCCGACGGTTTCCGCAAGCGTGGCCTGGGCGTCCTGTCGATTCTCTGTGTGCTGGCGGCCTTTACCGCGCTGGCCCAGGTTGTTCGCGATATTGAACTGTCGCTGGCTTATGCCATTTGGGGTGGCTTCGGCATCCTCGCCACCGTGGCGATGGGCTGGGCATTGTTTGGTCAGCGTCTGGCCGGGCGTGGCTGGTTGGGCCTGGTGCTGTTGCTGGCCGGCATGAGTCTGCTGAAACTGGCCTGATTTGTCTGCTTAGAGCAATCCGCTGGAAGGCTTATGCACAAGGCGCATGCCAGCAATGCAGCGCGTACATCGGATCAGCCGCCGCTTTTGGTCTTTGCGCAAATAGCTGTTTTTGCTGGCGATAAGCCGCTGGATAAAAAACCACCAATCACTGAAAGCGCTTGGATCCAAGGATTTTCAGGGCTTTTTCAAAAGGTTGCCCACAGACTTATCCACAGGCTGCGCACAGCTGACGTCGGCTACTGGCGTTCGGCCAGAAGCATCAGATTGCGCGGTGTCAGCGGTTGCTCGCAAAACACCCCCAACTGCACCCGGTAGCCTTGCTCCTGCAAGTACAAGCCGCGGTCCAGCACCAGCCACAGCTCCAGCGGGCGTCGGAACAGATTGCGCAGCAGCTCCAGGTTGCGCACCTCGGCCAGGCGCTGCCAGCCCTTGGCCTGCAATGCCTCCCAGTCGGGGGCGTGATCGATCTGCAGCTCTTTGCGGGCAGCCAGATCCCGACAGTAATCGGCAAACGGTTTGTGCAGCCAGCTGACCGGCAATGACGGTGTCGGCAAGTACTCATCCTTGCCGCGCAGCTGGCGTTGCAGCAGATCGAATCCCAGGCGCCTGGCCATCGACTCGTCGCGCTGACGTCGTACCCGCGCGCCAGCGGTGACGGTTTCACTCAGGGGCAGGCCCAGATCATCAATGGACAACTGCAGGCCTGACGCAACGGCGGCGGTGGACAGTGGCTGGTACTGCGCTGCCTGGATGCGGTTGTAGCAGCAAGGCGCAATGGCCAGCTGACGGCAGCCCTGGCGACTGGCCAGTTGCATCAAGCGGACATGCAGATCACCGCAGGCATGCAGGGCTACCGCCGTATGTGTGCTGCTCAGGTGGCGATCGGCATCGTCGGCCAGTACGTCCTGCAACAGGTGCTGGCTGGGCAGGCCGTGATGCTGACTGAGCTGCTGGCCTGCCGCGACCAGTGCCGCGTCGTACTCCAGGCAGGTCAGTTGTTGCCTGTCGGCTTGCAAGAGCCGACGCCCGAGGTGGCCTTTGCCCGAACACCAGTCGAGCCAGTGTTGCGGTTGGCGGGTAAAGCCCAGGTGGCTGGCAAACGCTTCGATCTGCTGCCACTTGCGCCCGGGCACATCTACATTCAGGCGGTGGCTCGCCACAGGCAGAGCGATTGTGGATAACTCGCCAACCTCTGACAGCTGAGCGGCCAGGCTGGCCAGCTGTGGAAAAGGCGCGGGGGCGTCCAATTGTTCGGGATGGTTGTGTGCTGCCTCCGCCTCGTTCAACGAACGTTGCCGCAACCAGCCGGCCAGGGCCGGGTGCTCAGCCTCCCAGGGCAGGTGCAGCTGGGTGAAGGGGCGTGGTCGCCAAAGCGACTGGTGCTCGCGCAGGAAACCGTCCAGGGCCTGGAAGCGGCTGAGCAACTGGTTATCTTCGAGCGGGCGGGGAGTGGTCATGGGCAGATACGAAAACGGGGCTGTGATCAGCCCCGTTATACAGGTTCAGCGACCCTGGCAGGCGTCGACGCGCAGCCAGCGTTCGAGTTGCTTGAACGCTTGCACCAGGAGGAACGAGATCAACAAATAGAACAGGCCCGCTGCGAAGAAGATCTCCACCGGCAAATAGGTGCGGGCAATGATCGTCCGCGCCATGCCGGTCAGTTCCAGCAGTGTCACGGTACTCGCCAGGGCGCTGGCCTTGAGCATGAGGATCACTTCGTTGCTGTAGGCCGGCAGGCCGATCCGCGCCGCGCGGGGCAGCATGATGTAGAACAATGCTTTGGCCCTGGACATGCCCAGAGCCCGCGCCGCTTCGATTTCACCGCGTGGTATGGCCTGCAGTGCGCCGCGCAGGATCTCGGCGATGTAGGCGGCGGTGTGCAGGGTCATGGTCAGGACGGTGCACCAGAACGGATCGCGCAAGTAGGGCCACAAGGCGCTGTTGCGCACTGCATCGAACTGCGCCAGGCCGTAGTACACCAAAAACAGCTGAACCAGTAACGGCGTGCCGCGAAAGAAGAAGATGTAGCCAAAGGGCAGCGCGCGCACGTACCAGTGTCGGGAAGAGCGGGCGATACCCAGCGGAATGGCCAGGATCAGGCCGGCAATCACGGCGATGGCTACCAGCTCCAGGGTCAGTGTGGCGCCTTGGGCCAGGCGTGGCAGCCACTTGATGATGACTTCCCAGTTCATTGGTTAGGCCTCACGAAGCCGCGTGCGGCACGTTTTTCCATGAAGTGCATGCCGATCATGGCAAGGATGGTCAGCCCCAGATAGATAACCGCGGCGACCATATAGAAGGTGAAGGGCTGCTTGCTCACCGTCACGGCGATCTGCGAGTGACGCATGATCTCTTCCAGGCCAATCACCGATACCAGCGCGGTGTCCTTCATCAGGATCATGAACAGATTGCCAAGGCCTGGGAGGGCGATGCGCCACATCTGCGGCAAGATAAGCCTGGAGAAGATTCGCCCTTTGGAAAGGCCCAGGGCCAGGCCCGCTTCACGGTGGCCCTTGGGGATGGCCAGGATCGCGCCACGGAAGACCTCCGTGGCATACGCACCGAAGCACAGGCCCAGGGCGATCACGCCTGCAGCAAAGGCGTTGAGCTCAAGGCCGGGAATATTCAGGGCTTCGCCAAGCCGGTTCATCAGGCTGACGGTGCCAAAGTAAATCAACAACACCCAGAGCAGCTCGGGCACGCCACGAACCAGCGTGGAGTAGAAGCCACCCAGCCATCGCAGGGGTTTGTACGGCGAAGTCTTGGCCAGGGCGCCAAGCAGCCCCAGTACCAGCCCCAGGCATAGGGCCGACAACGCGAGTTTGACGGTCATCAGCGTCCCGGCCACCAGGGCCGGACCGAATCCGTAGAGATCAATATTCATGGGCAGGTTTGTTCAAGGGACCGGCATCGCCCTCAGGGCGATGCCGGTCGGGGCGAATCAATAGATGCTGAACGGGAAGTACTTGTTGTTGATCTTCTCGTAGGTGCCGTCGGCAACGATTTCTTTCAGTGCGGCGTTCAGCTTGTTGCGCAGGTCATTGTCGCCTTTGCGCACAGCGATACCGACCTTGTCGCTTTCGTTCACCGGCTCGCCTTTGAACTCGTAGTTTTTACCGGCTTCGGACTTGAGCCAGTCGTAGTTGGCGTACTTGTCGGCCAGCAGGGCGTCGACACGGCCTGAGGTCAGGTCCAGGTAGGCGTTTTCCTGAGTGTCGTAAAGGCTGACTTTGAACTTGCCGTCCATGCCGCCGTGATCGTCGAGCCAGATAGCGGCCTGGGTGGCGCGCTGGGTACCGAGGGTCTTGCCGGCGAGCGAAGCATCGTCAGTCTTGAAGTCGACGTTTTTCGGGGCGATGAACTGCTGCTTGTTCGAGTAGTACGGGTCGGTGAAGTCCACGGCCTGCTTGCGCTCGTCGGTGATCGACAGCGACGAGACGATGAAGTCGAACTTCTTGGCGTTCAGGGCCGGGATGATGCCGTCCCAGTCGGAGGTGACCACTTCGCACTCGACTTTCATCTTGGCGCACAGGGCGTCGCCGATGTCTTTGTCGAAGCCGACGACCTGGCCGCTGGCATCCTTGTTGTTGAACGGCGGGTAAGCCGCCTCGATGCCCATCTTCAGTTTCTCGGCAGCCATGGCATTGGCCGAGAACACCAGCGTGGCGGCAGCGGCCAGGAGGAATTTCTTATAGGTCTGCATGCGTGTTGCTCCGTTAGCGGTTGCTGGACATGAATTGTTTACAACGCGCCGAGTTCGGGTTTTCAAAAACCTGCTGCGGCGTTCCCTGCTCTTCGACCAACCCTTGGTGCAGGAAGACAACTTCACTGGACACCTGACGGGCGAAGCCCATTTCGTGCGTAACCAGTAGCATGGTACGGCCTTCTTCGGCGAGGGCGCGGATAACGTTGAGCACTTCCTGGACCATTTCCGGATCCAGGGCCGAGGTCGGCTCGTCGAACAGAATGACCTTGGGTTTCATTGCCAGGGTACGGGCAATGGCTGCGCGCTGCTGTTGGCCACCGGACAATTCGGCCGGGTAGCTGTGGCGCTTGTTGTGGATCCCCACCTTGTTGAGCAGTGCCTCGGCATGCTCGATGGCTTCGACCTTGCTCTGGCCAAGCACGCGGCGTGGCGCCTCGATGATGTTGTCGAGGATGCTCATGTGCGGCCACAGATTGAAATTCTGGAACACAAAGCCGATCTCGCTGCGCAAGCGATTGATCTGCTTGTTGTCGGCAGCCACCAGCTCGCCGTTCTTCGCGGCCTTGAGCCGGAGTTCTTCACCGGCCACCAGGATCTGGCCCTGGTGCGGGTTCTCCAGCAGGTTGATGCAGCGCAGCAGAGTGGACTTGCCGGAGCCGGAGGATCCCAGGATCGAGATCACGTCGCCATCGCGTGCGGTCAGCGAGATGCCTTTGAGGATCTCCTGGTCGCCGTAGCGTTTGTGCAGGTTGCGGATTTCCAGCGCGGGCGTGGCCTCAGCCATGTGCGGTCCTCATGTGTTCTGGTGCGCTCCTGCTGTTGGCGGCCTTCTTGGCGAGCGCCAAGCTAGCATAGCGGCCGAATGACAGCCAACAAGGTCGGGAGGGGCAAGCGGTTGCCAAGAGGGCGAGTGTCGCATCGCTGCAGTGGACTGTCGCGCGGATGACCACTTGCCCTCGTTTCCAGGGCCGGAGCCTTGATGAAAAAAGGCGCGATGGTGCCAGTTTTGGCCAGTGCTGGGAAGTCGTTTCTGACCTTGCGTACAGCTTCGGGCCATGAATTGCGGCTTTGGTTGTACCTGAAGGTTGCGCCTTTTTGTTTCTTCGATGTGCGTGAGGTGTTACCGCTGGATGATTTTGGTGCACCTGGGGCGTTTGTAAGTGGGTATTTCAGTAATCGTGGTTTTTCGAGGGTTTTTGAGGGTCTTTCGGTCAGCTTCTGGCAGAAAGGCCTGTAAGCCTTGTTTGACGGGGGTGTGAGATATTTCGAACGAACGGTCGCCGTGCTGGCGCGGATATTGCCTTATGGATCGGCAACAGGATGTAGCAATCTTTTTATCCAAGGCGCGCCTCAGGTCGCAGGATCAGAACGCAATTCTTGCAAAGGTAGTTTTATGAGCGGTACGCACAATTCCAATGACCTCGCTCAGGGGCTCAAACAACGGCATGTCACCATGCTGTCCATTGCTGGTGTTATCGGTGCCGGCCTGTTCGTAGGCTCTGGCCACGCCATCGCCGCCGCCGGCCCGGCCGTTCTGCTGGCCTACGCCGCCGCCGGTACCCTGGTGGTGCTGGTGATGCGCATGCTCGGGGAGATGGCGGTTGCCTCGCCCGATACGGGCTCCTTCTCTAC
>JBOICD010000210.1:0-6369 GCA_050739855.1 Pseudomonas sp. | reverse complement strand
GCGTGAAGACGAGATCGCCTGTCGTGCCCTGGGCCTGAACCCGACGGTGATCAAGCTGTCGGCCTTCACCCTCGGTGCCTGCTTCGCCGGTTTCGCCGGTAGCTTCTTCGCCGCACGCCAGGGCCTGGTAACGCCGGAGTCGTTCACCTTCATCGAGTCGGCCATCATCCTTGCCATCGTGGTATTGGGCGGTATGGGTTCGCAGCTGGGCGTGATTCTCGCGGCCATCGTGATGATCCTGCTGCCTGAACTGATGCGCGAATTCAGCGAGTACCGCATGTTGATGTTCGGTGCGCTGATGGTGTTGATGATGATCTGGCGTCCGCAAGGCCTGCTGCCTATGCAACGTCCTCATATGGAGCTGCGTCGATGAGCCGCGAAATTCTGCAAGTCAGCGGCCTGAGCATGCGCTTCGGCGGCTTGTTGGCGGTCAACGGCGTGGCCCTGACCGTCAAGGAAAAACAGGTCGTGGCGTTGATCGGCCCCAACGGTGCCGGCAAGACCACGGTGTTCAACTGCCTGACCGGCTTCTACAAGCCCAGTGACGGCACTATCTTGCTCGATGGTCAACCGATCCAGGGCCTGTCCGGTCACGAGATCGCCCGCAAGGGCGTGGTACGGACCTTCCAGAACGTGCGCCTGTTCAAGGAAATGACCGCGCTGGAAAACCTGCTGATCGCCCAGCACCGGCACCTGAACACCAACTTCTTCGCCGGCCTGCTCAAGACCCCGTCCTTCCGCCGCAGTGAGCACGAAGCGAAAGAGTACGCCCGGTACTGGCTGGAGAAGGTCAACCTGCTCGAGTTCGCCAACCGTCCCGCCGGCACGCTTGCCTACGGCCAGCAACGTCGCCTGGAAATCGCCCGCTGCATGATGACCCGTCCACGGATCATCATGCTCGACGAACCGGCGGCCGGCCTGAACCCGAAAGAAACCGAAGACCTCAAGGCGCTGATCAGCTTGTTGCGCGAAGAGCACAACGTCACCGTGCTGCTGATCGAGCACGACATGAAGCTGGTCATGAGCATCTCCGACCATATCGTCGTGATCAACCAGGGCACCCCCCTGGCCGACGGTACGCCGGACCAGATCCGCGACAACCCTGATGTGATCAAAGCCTACCTGGGGGAAGCGTAAATGCTGCAGTTCGAAAACGTTTCCACGTTCTACGGCAAGATCCAGGCGCTGCACAGCGTCAACGTCGAAATCCGCCAGGGCGAGATCGTCACCCTGATCGGCGCCAACGGCGCCGGCAAGTCGACCCTGCTGATGACCCTGTGCGGTTCGCCCCAGGCTCACAGCGGCAGCATCAAGTACCTGGGTGAAGAGCTGGTCGGCCAGCCCTCCTCGCACATCATGCGCAAGAGCATTGCCGTGGTGCCTGAAGGTCGCCGGGTGTTCGCGCGCCTGACCGTGGAAGAGAACCTGGCCATGGGCGGCTTCTTCACCAACAAGGGCGACTATCAGGAACAGATGGACAAAGTCCTGCAGCTGTTCCCGCGCCTGAAGGAGCGCTTTACCCAGCGTGGCGGCACCATGTCCGGTGGCGAGCAGCAAATGCTCGCGATTGGCCGGGCGCTGATGAGCAAGCCCAAGCTGCTGTTGCTGGACGAGCCGTCGCTGGGTTTGGCACCGATCATCATTCAGCAGATCTTCGACATCATCGAGCAACTGCGGCGTGATGGCGTGACGGTGTTCCTGGTCGAGCAGAACGCCAATCAGGCCCTGAAAGTCGCCGACCGTGCCTATGTGCTGGAAAACGGCCGGGTGGTGATGCAGGGCACCGGGGAAGCACTGCTGACCGATCCCAAGGTCCGCGATGCCTATCTGGGCGGTTGACCCTCTGCAGCGCAATCGAAAAAAGGCCTACGGGCCTTTTTTCTTGCCTGCTGTAACGCATCCCGGGCAGCGGACTCTAGTGCTGCAGGTGAGCCACAGCCAGTGGCACTCGCCCTTCTAACCTACTGGAGTCCCACCATGAACAAAACCATCAGCGCCGCCGCCCTCATCCTCAGCCTCGGTTCGAGCCTGGCCTTCCTGCCGGTCGTGCATGCCGCCCAAGACATGAAAATGGACAAGGAAGCCAGCATGGAAAAGGACATGAAAATGGACAAGAGCATGTCCGGCGACAAGATGGACATGAGCAAAGACAAGATGGGCAAGGATGACAAGATGATGAACGGTGAAAAGCACGACGACAAAATGATGAAAGATGCAAAGCACGACAACAAGATGTAATCCCTACAGCGTCTGCAACGCCTGGCTGCTGCGCTTGAACCAGCGCAGCAGGTAGTCGGCAAGTACCTGGACCCTTCTGGGCATCCTGCCCTGATAGGGATGCACCAGAAACAACGGCACACTGCGGGTCTGGTAGTCACGCAGCAACCACTGCAGTCGGCCGTCGGCAAGTTCCGCATGCACCATGTAGGAAGGCAGCCTGACGATGCCGGCACCGAGCAACGCAGCTTTCTTCAGCAGGCTGTAGTGATTGCTGGCAAAACTGCCGGCGACCTGCACCCGCAGCAGTTCATGCTGGTGGTGATACAACCATTCTTCCCGCCCACTGTAGTGGCTGTTGAGTAAACAGCGGTGAGCGCTCAATTCAGCCGGTGTGCGCGGTTCGCCATGAAGCTGCAGATAGGCAGGGCTGGCGCAGGTCAGTTCCTGCATGGCCAACAGCGGGCGCGCAACCAAGCGTGCATCATCCTGGACCTCGGTGCGAATCGCCAGATCGAAGCCGTCCGCCAACAGATCCCGGTATCCATTGTTCAGCTCCAGTTCCACCTGCAGATCCGGATAGTCAACGGCGAACTCCAGCAACAAGCCTTCGAAGAAGGTCTCGCCCAGCGACACCGGTACCGTGATGCGCACCGGGCCGGCCAGTTCGTCCTTGAGCATGGCCAACGTCTGACGCGCCCCCTCCATTTGCCGCACCAATGCCTGGGCCTGGGGCAGCAACATGGCACCCGCTGCGGTCAAACTCAGACGCCGCGTGGTGCGGTGCAGCAGCTTTACCGAATGACTGGCCTCCAAAGCACTGATGCGCTTGGACAGCTGCCCCTTGCTCCACCCCAGTTGTTGCGCGGCCAGGGTAAAGCTACCGGCATCCATCAATACGGCGAAGGCCGCCAGATCATCCAGGTCGCTCATTGATTGTTTCCAGATGAAAACCAAAGGTTGCCTATTAGCATGCTTATCCGCAGAAAAATCCACCCTAGACTTGAGCCTTGTCCCCAACAAACTGCGAGGAACGGTTCAATGAAAATCCTGTTGATCGGCGCCAACGGCACCATCGGTTCGGCGGTGGCCAAAGAGCTGGAACAACGTCATGAAGTGGTGCGTATCGGCCGCAGCAGCGGCGACTATCAGGTAGATATCAGCGACAGTGCTTCGATTCGCCGCCTGTTCGAGCAAACCGGGCGTTTCGATGCCCTGGTCTGCGCTGCCGGTAATGTCACCTTCGCGCCGCTGGACGAGATGACTGCAGAGCACTTTGCCCTGGGCCTGAACGACAAGCTCATGGGCCAGGTCAACCTGCTGTTGATCGGTCGCGAGTTCATCAACAACGGCGGCTCCTTCACCTTTACCACCGGCATCACCAGCCATGACCCGATCCGTACCGGCGCCTCGGCCAGCCTGGTCAACGGCGCCATTGATGCCTTCGTCAAGGCCGCAGCCATCGAGTTGCCCCGTGGCCTGCGGGTCAATTCGATCAGCCCCAACGTACTGGTCGAAGCCATGCCGGCCTACGCCCCGTATTTCCGTGGGTTCAAGCCAGTACCGGCGACTGATGTGGCGCTGGCCTATGCCAAGAGCGTCGAGGGCCTGCAAACCGGCCAGACCTATCATGTCGGCTGAGGCCTTGTGATCGGCGTCCAGCCTGCGTAACGTGGCGGCACCTTTCGGTAGAGACCCTGGAGTTTGCTTGATGCGTGCCGCCCCTTCGTTGTTGCTTGTCGCCCTGTTGCCGCTGTTCGCCGGCTGCCAGATGCTGGCGGAAAAACCGCAGGCGGCCTCTACCGCAGGCATGACCCGGATGCAGGGCGAATTGACTGCCAAGGGCGGCCAGCTGTTGTTCAAGCCTTGCACAGAAAATCGTCACTTCGCCGTCTTCGATAGCGGCAACACCGGTCTGTTGCAGGAAGCCGCCGCCCTGGCTGGCGAACCGGGCACGCTGTTCGCGGACGTCAGCGGTAATCTTTCCGCCGGCCAGAAAGCCGGCAACGACGGGCAATTGAATGTCCAGCGCCTGTACCGGGTCGAGAACTCCAGCAGAGCCTGCAGCGACCCCAACTTCAAGCGCCTGACCGTCCGTGCACACGGCAACGAACCGGACTGGGACCTCAAAGCCAGCGGTAAGGGCATGGTCCTGACGCGCCCGGGCGTGCCGGAACTGGCCGTGCCGTTCCTGGAAGAACAATTGCCTGATGGACGCTTCAGCCTCAGCACCGAAGCCAATGGTCAGCGCGTCGATCTCTGGGTCGCTCCACAACGCTGCGTCGACAGCATGAGTGGTGCGGTCAGCCACCTGAGCGCCGAACTGCGGGTGGACGGCCAGACCCTGCGCGGTTGCGCCTACTACGGCGGCTCACGCAACGACTGATCATCGGCGCCCGCGTTAATCCTGCCTGCAAAGGCGGCGAACAGCTTATACTTGGCGGTTTGTGTAAAGCCGCCGGCCGTTCATGGCCGGGATACTGGACCCTGCCATGTTACGAATCACCGAACTGAAGCTGCCGCTGGATCACCCTGATGAAGCCCTGCGCGAGGCCATCGTGCAACGCCTGGGGATCAGCGACGACCAGTTGCTGGACTTCACCCTGTTCAAGCGCAGCTATGATGCGCGCAAGAAGAACAGCGAAATGCTGTTCATCTACACCATCGACCTGAACGTCAGCAACGAAGCCGAGCTGCTGCACAAGTTCGCCGACGACCATAACGTCAACGTCGCGCCGGATGTCAGCTACAAGGTGGTCGGCCAGGCACCTGCCGACCTGCAAGAGCGCCCCATCGTGGTCGGCTTCGGACCTTGCGGGATTTTCGCCGGCCTGCTGCTGGCGCAAATGGGCTTCAAGCCGATCATCCTCGAGCGCGGCAAGGAAGTGCGTCAGCGCACCAAGGACACCTGGGGCCTGTGGCGCAAAAGCGTGCTCAACCCCGAGTCGAACGTACAGTTCGGAGAAGGTGGCGCCGGCACCTTCTCCGACGGCAAGCTCTACAGCCAGATCAAGGATCCGCAGCACCACGGTCGCAAGGTACTGCACGAGTTCGTCAAAGCTGGCGCGCCGGAGGAGATCCTCTACGTCAGCAAGCCGCACATCGGCACCTTCCGCCTGACCGGCATGGTCGAGAACATGCGCCACGAAATCCACGCCCTGGGTGGTGAAGTGCGCTTCGAAGAGAAAGTCACCGATCTGCTGATGGACGATGGCCAGCTCAACGGCGTGGTGCTGCAGAGCGGTGAACAACTGCACTCGCGCCATGTGGTCCTGGCCCTGGGTCACAGCGCCCGTGACACCTTCCGCATGCTGCATGCGCGCGGTGTGTTCATGGAAGCCAAACCGTTCTCCATCGGTTTTCGCATCGAACACCCGCAATCGCTGATTGACCAGGCACGCCTGGGCAAATACGCCGGGCACCCGAAACTGGGCGCGGCGGATTACAAACTGGTACACCACGCCAAGAACGGCCGTTCGGTCTACAGCTTCTGCATGTGCCCGGGCGGCACCGTGGTCGCGGCCACCAGCGAACCAGGCCGGGTGGTCACCAATGGCATGAGCCAGTACTCGCGCAACGAGCGCAACGCCAACTCTGGCATCGTCGTTGGCATCACCCCGGAGCAGGATTACCCAGGCGGTCCGCTGGCAGGTATCGAGTTGCAGGAACAACTTGAAGCCCATGCCTATGTACTTGGCGGTAGCAATTACCAGGCGCCGGCACAGCTGGTCGGTGACTTTGTCGCCGGAAGGCCATCCACGGCCCTGGGCAGTGTCGAGCCGTCGTACAAGCCCGGTGTCAATCTTGGCGACCTGGCCCCGAGCCTGCCTGACTTCGCCATCGAAGCCATCCGTGAAGCCTTGCCGGCCTTCGATCGGCAGATCAAGGGCTACAACCTGCATGACGCCGTGTTGACCGGTATCGAAACCCGTACCTCATCGCCGCTGCGTATCACCCGTGATGCCAGCATGCAGAGCCTGAACCTCAAGGGCCTGTTCCCGGCGGGTGAAGGTGCGGGTTATGCCGGTGGGATTCTGTCGGCGGGTGTCGACGGGATCCGGATTGCCGAAGCGGTGGCTCGCAGCATGTTGGGTCTGAAAAGCTGATATCGCTATCGCGGGGCAAGCCCGCTCCCACAGGCGTATTCCAACC
>JBOICD010000209.1:0-6379 GCA_050739855.1 Pseudomonas sp. | reverse complement strand
GTATTCAGATCCTCACCACTGTGCCTGAGCGCCACGTAGATCAGGCCACCGGCATTGATGACGTAGTCAGGCGCATAGAGGATCCCGCGGCTTTCCAGTTGATCGGCCACCTGCAAGGTGGTCAGCTGGTTGTTGGCCGCCCCCGCCACTGCCGCACAGCGCAGTTGCATCACACTCTGACCGTTGAGCACCGGCCCGACACCGCACGGCGCGAAGATATCGCAGGGTGTGCTGATCAGCATCTCGTTGGCCACCGGGCGCGCATTGAACTGCTCGATGGCCAGTTGCACCCTCCCCGGGTCATAGTCGCTGACCAGCAATTCGGCGCCAGCGGCATGCAGTTGCTCGGCCAGTGCATAGCCGACATTACCCAGACCTTGAACAGCCACCCGCAAGCCTTCCAGGTTGTCACTGCCCAGGCGTGCCATGGAGGTGGCGCGAATGCCGGCGAACACGCCCATGGCAGCATGAGGCGCGGGATCGCCGGCTGCGGTGGTGCTGGTGACATGCTGGGTGGTCTGGGCAATGCAATCCATGTCCACGGTCGAGGTGCCGCTGTCTATCGCGGTGATGAACCGGCCTTGCAGGGTCTCGACAAAGCGACCAAAGGCTTCAAACAAGGCCGCGCGGTTTTCCACATGTGGGTTGCGTATGATCACCGCCTTGCCGCCGCCCAGTGGCAGGCCAGCCAGCGCGGCTTTGTAGCTCATGCCCTGGGCCAGGCGTATGGCATCGATCATGGCGCTGTCATCGTCTGGGTAGGCCAGGTAACGACAGCCGCCCATGGCCGGCCCAAGGTGTTCGCTGTGAATGGCGACCACCGCTTTCAGACCGGTTGGCGGGTCGATGCACAGGTGCAGCGATTGCGTGCGAGTGCTTTGCATCAGCGCGAACATCAACGGGCTCCTCAGTGAGGTGCTGATCCCAGTATAGGCCGCGCTTTGCCAATTGATGACAATACCCGGACCACTGGACGAAAAGCTTGGCCAGCGCTACAAAATAAGCTTGAGCGGAGATTGTCATGACCCCACGCCAAGCCTGTCTCGCCTGCCTGGAACGTGATCCGGTTGCCTTGCTGGAGGCCGCGCTATGGGTCGCCGCCGAACACGACAGCAGCGTCCAGCCCCAGGTCATCATGCTCCAGGTCAAAGCGCTGCAGCAGGACGTCAGCGCCGGCCTGCCGATGCTGCCGCTCAGCGAGCTGGCCCAGCCGTTATTGCGCCGCCTCAATGCCCTGGGGTTCCAGCAAGATGAATATCACCCGATACGCCCACAAGCGGCCCTGCTCGACAAGGTACTGGAGCGGCGTCGCGGCCAGCCACTGGCCCTGGCTTTACTGACCCTGGAGCTGGCACGCGGTCTGTCGATACCGCTGGAAGGGGTGAATTTTCCCGGACATTTTCTCTTGCGCGTCCCCGGCGCCGACCACCTGCTCGACCCCTGCGGCGGCCGCAGGCTCTACCCTGCAGACTGTCGCGAACTGCTCGGCCGCCAGTTCGGCCCGCAACTGCAACTCAACGCCGATCACCTGCTCACCGCCAGCCCCAAGCAGATGCTCCAGCGTCTGTCACGCAACCTGCGCCAGCTGCATTCAACCCACGACGATGACCTGGCAGCGCTCAAGGACGCCGAACGGGTGCTGCAACTGGGCCCGGCCACTGCCAGCGATTACCTGGCCCGCGCCACCCTGTACCAGCACCTGGACTGCCCCCAGGCCGAACGCTACGACCTGGAGTACGCGCTGCTGCTCAGTGACGATCCGATCCAGCGCCTGCGCCTGACCGAGCGTCTGGGGCAGTTGCATCAACCGCCCCCTTCGGTGCACTGACCCTGCGGGCAGGCTCAGGGTGTGTCGGGTTGTCTGCCCGGGTCAGCCTGGATAAACGCCGGGTGCTCCTCGGCCAATGCTGCGACGCGGCGGATGCGCGGGTAGTCGGCGAGGCTGATATTGAAGCGCTGTGCGGCATACAGCTGCGGAATCAGGTAGACATCTGCCAGCCCGGGCTCTTCACCAAAGCAATAGCCGCTATCACCAATCAGTTTCTCCACCGCCGCCAGCCCTTGGCTGATCCAGTGCGCGATCCAGGCATTGACCTGCTCCTCGTCATGGCCCAACCCGCGCAGCTGATTGAGCACGCTGACGTTGTGCAGCGGATGCACATCGCAACCGATCAGCGCCGCCACGCCGCGAACCTGGGCACGCAGCACAGGTTCCTCAGGCAGCAGCGCCGGCTGTGGATAAACCTCCTCCAGGTACTCGATGATCGCTGGTGACTGCACCAGCAGTTCACCGGAGTCGATCCTCAAGGCCGGCACCCGGCCCTGGGGATTGAGTGCAAGGAAATCAGCCTGGCGTTGCTCGCCCTTGAGCAGATTGACCGGCACGTACTGGTACTCAAGCTGTTTGAGCGCCAAGGCAATCCTGACCCGATAGGACGAGGTCGAACGGAAGTAGTTGAACAGATCCATGGCCCTGCCCTCTTACCTGGCTGGAAGAATCTTGCCGCGGCACTCACCGAAACCGATCGATGCCACACCCTCACGCACGCAACGGGCACGCAGAATGATCTCGTCACCGTCCTCGAGGAACTTGCGCACTTCACCCGACGCCAGTTGCACCGGTTCTTTGCCGCCCTGGGTAATTTCCAGCAGGCTGCCGAACTGGCCAGGCTGGGCGCCCGACAAGGTACCGGAACCAAACAGGTCTCCCGGTTGCAGCTGACAACCGTTGACGCTGTGGTGAGCGACCATCTGCGCGACGGTCCAGTACATGCTTAAAGTATTGCTCAAGGTCAGGCGATGGGCCGGCAGGTTTTGCTCGCGCATGCGCTCGGTCAGCAGCAGCACTTCCAGTTCGATATCAAAAGCACCGGCAGCCTGATCGCGTTTGTCCAGCAGGTACGACAGCGGCTGCGGATCACCTTCAGGGCGCGAAGGTTGAGCGCAACGGAAAGGCTCCAGTGCCTCGGCAGTCACCACCCAGGGGGAAACCGTCGAGATGAAGCTTTTCGACAGGAACGGGCCCAGCGGCTGGTATTCCCAGGCCTGGATGTCACGCGCAGACCAGTCGTTGAGCAGACAGAAGCCGGCAATGTGCTCAGCCGCTTCGGCGACCGGAATCGACTCGCCCATCTCGTTGCCCTGGCCAATCCAGATGCCCAGCTCCAGCTCGTAGTCCAGACGCGCGCAGGGGCCGAAGCTTGGCTCGCTCTGCCCGGCTGGCAGGGTCTGGCCTTTCGGTCGGCGCACGTCGGTGCCGGACGGGCGAATGGTCGAAGCTCGGCCGTGATAACCGATCGGCACATACTTGTAGTTGGGCAGCAGCGGGTTGTCCGGACGGAACAGCTTGCCAACATTCTTGGCGTGTTCGATGCCAACATAGAAATCGGTGTAGTCGCCGATCTGTGCTGGCAGGTGCAGGTGGCACTCGGCGCTGGCAAGCAGCAGCGGCTTGAGTACAGCCTGATGCTCGCTGTGCGCGCCGAGCAGTTCCAGCAGACGCTCGCGCAGGGCCACGCGGGCACCACGGCCCAAGGCGAAGAACACGTTCAGGGCACCACCACGGGTGGCCTCGACGGCGGCACGCGCCTGGCCGTCGAACAGACCGGCAGCCAGCACGCCTTCAAGGTCGAGAATCGCATCGCCAATGGCCACACCGCAGCGCTTGGTCTGATCCTTGTGCGTGAAGATCCCCAGCGGCAGGTTCTGCAGCGGAAAATCGCGATGCCCGTTGGCGTGTTCGACCCAACTGCGGGCAATAGCGGACTGATTCATGGGTTATCTCCGATTCGGGGTGAAGGTGCTCGGCAACGAGGCCCAGCAACTATCGTAGTCGGCCTGCAGCTGCGGGCACTCAAGAGCATGGCGGCTCGGACGCAGCACCTGGCTGGTCTCGAACATGAAGGCCATGGTGTTGTCGATCTTGTTTGGCGCAAGTTCGACGGCGATGGCCTTGGCGCAGGTTTCCGCATCCGGGCCGTGGGCGCTCATGCAACTGTGCAGGGACGCGCCGCCGGGCAGGAAACCTTCGGCCTTGGCATCGTATTCGCCCTTGATCAGGCCCATGAACTCGTTCATCAGGTTGCGGTGGAACCAAGGTGGACGGAAGGTGTTCTCGGCCACCATCCAGCGTGGCGGGAAGATCACGAAGTCGAGGTTGGCCAGGCCCGGCACACTGGTCGGTGAGGTGAGCACGGTGAAAATCGACGGGTCCGGGTGGTCGAAGCTGACCGTGCCGATGGTGTTGAAACGGCGCAGGTCGTACTTGTACGGCACGTTATTGCCATGCCAGGCGACCACGTCCAGCGGCGAATGATTGAGCTCGCAGCCCCACAGTTCACCGAGGAACTTCTGCACCAGCTGTACCGGGCCCTGATAGTCCTCATAGTGCGCGACCGGCGCGAGGAAGTCCCGCGGGTTGGCCAGGCCGTTGCTGCCGATCGGCCCCAGGTCCGGAATACGCAAGGGTGCGCCATGGTTCTCGGCGATGTAGCCGCGGGCCTGGCTGTCGAGCAACTCGACACGGAACTTCAAGCCACGCGGCACCACGGCGATTTCCAGCGGTTCGACTTCCAGCATGCCCAGTTCGGTGACCAGGCGCAGGCGGCCCAGCTCCGGCACCAGCAACAGTTCACCGTCGGCGTTGAAGAACACCCGCTGCATGGAGCGGTTCGCGCAGTAGTTGTAGATGCTGATTCCGGCAGGTTTCTCGCTACCGGAGTTGGCCGCCATGGCGACCCAGCCGTCAATGAAATCGGTCGGCTCGCTCGGGATAGCCTGCGGGCTCCAGCGCAAGCGATTGGGCGTCACCGCGCCCAGCGGGCCACCGGCCAGCTGCCGCTCCAGGCGCTCGAAGCGCGGATGCAGGGCCGACGGACGGATGCGATACAGCCAGGTACGGCGCATCTCGCTGCGGCTCATGGTGAAGGCGGTGCCGGAGAACAACTCGGCATACAGGCCGTAAGGCGCCTTTTGCGGCGAGTTTTGCCCAACCGGCAGGGCGCCGGGCAAGGCTTCGCTGGCGAATTCGTTGCCGAAACCGCTCAAATAATCGAGGACGGGGGTGCTGTCGAGGTTCATCGAGCCTCCGGGCCCACTGCAGGCCGGTTGATGGCAGTTGGCTGCGCGCCGTTCACGCTAGCAACACTTCTGCGTTATTTTTATCGTAATTACATTACGCATAACGTAATTTGATTGGCGAAGACCGTCAAGCTATAAAGACGCCCACCTGGACTACCCGGATCGAATGCACCATGGCCAAAGCCAGCTCCCCCGCCGATAGCGCCGGCAAACAGAAGGTCCGCTCGGCCGAAGTCGGTACCGACATCCTCAAGGCCCTGGCCCAGCTGTCGCCCTCGACCTCACTGTCGCGCCTGGCCGAGCATGTCGACATGCCGGCGAGCAAGGTGCATCGCTACTTGCAGGCGCTGATTGCCAGCGGATTCGCAGAGCAGAACCCAGCCACCAACCACTATGGCCTGGGCCGTGAAGCCTTGCGCGTGGGCCTCGCTGCCCTGGGCGGGATGGACGTGCTGAAAGTCGCAGCCTTGCCGTTGTCGCAATTACGCGACACGCTCAACGAAAGCTGCTTTGTTGCCGTGTGGGGTAACCAGGGGGCAACGGTGGTCAACATTGAGCCGGCAGTCCGCGCAGTGACCGTCGTTACCCAGATCGGCTCGGTGCTGCCACTGCTCAGCTCCTCGACCGGGCTGGTGTTCGGTGCCTACCTGCCGGAGCGCGAGACTGTCGAGCTGCGTGACCAGGAGCTGGCGGCCCTGGGGCACGGCGCCAGCGAATATGAGGCGCTGTTTGCCACTATCCGTCAGCGTGGCCTGCACCATGTCCATGGCTTGCTGATGCCTGGCGTCGATGCACTCTCGGCTCCCGTGTTCAATGCCTTTGGCCAGATTGTCGCGGTGTTGACCGTGGTCGGCCCGACGTCGATTTTCCATGCCGACGAACAGGGCCCGGCAGCGCAGCAATTGCTGGCAGCGGCGAAGATGATCAGCTGGCGCATGGGCTACGAACAAGCCCCTTGAAATGCTTACAAAGGCTCACACTCATTCACAGGATGCTGCGCCAGTGTGAGCAAGGCTGCACTGTTGCCAGAGGCGCAACAGTGAATGTCACAATTGGCTATTTTTCCTTCCGGGTCAGCAGCTTATCCTGTTTGCAGCTGGACCGCGCCATCACTGGCAGCCTCTCCGGCCCGGGCATTTCAGGCGTGTGCACCCCGCCTCCCGGCAACGGGCTCACCGACGTTGATTTTGAAGCTCCTTGATCTACGTCTTACTTGGCCGCTGCAGTACAGCGGCCTTTTTTATGGCTGCAGAAACCTGTCTCGTGGTGGGAGCGGGCTTGCCCCGCGATGCGATGTGAC